>CAZPTW010000203.1:0-6017 GCA_964589235.1 uncultured Smithella sp.
AACTGACTCTTAATCAGTAGGTTGTCGGTTCGATCCCGACAGGGCTCACCAAAATATAAGGGGTTTTCCAGTGGTTACACGGGGAAACCCTTTTTTTGTTTCTCGTCAAATCTCATCGGAATGGTCGCTTTTTGCAGGCAAATTGCATACAAAAATGATGCTCAGCTCAATTTTAAATTTCTCCATTTCTTGTTTCATCCAGGTGTCAAGAACGTCCGTATAAATCTCTGTAGACGTGACACTGGCATGGCCCAAAATTTTGGACACTATCTTGATATCTATTCTAGAGACGTACATCTTGAACTATGATGTCAATCATAGGTCGTATTGATCGTTCTTAAAAGACGGGCTGGATCGGATGTTAGCCACAGCCCTTTTGCCGTCATGCTTACGAAAAACCACGCCGAGAGGGCCATGGATTACGTCCTTGCGACGGGATATTTAAATTATTGTGGCATCATCGAGGTGGTCAATTCAAGTCCTGATGCTTGATTCTCCAGACATCAGTGAGCCGTCCATTCGTTTTTCAGGTGTTCACTTTTAAATCTTAAACCCACAAAAACGGTTCACTTTTAATACTTGGCTGGCAATCATGAATAATATGCTTGACAAATGAAACTAAAACTTATAAAAGCGCAAGCTCTTGTTTATCAGGGTCGAATTCGGTGAATCCCCCATCTGGTAGAGATTCTTCCATATGAGGGATTTTTTTTATAGCCACCCCATGAGTAACAAAAGATTGAGAGGAAACACATGAAGTTCGAGGATCAAAAAATTAGAAATATCGGAATCAGTGCTCATATCGATTCCGGGAAAACCACGCTCAGTGAGCGAATCCTTTTTTATACGAAGCGAATTCACGCTATTCATGACGTAAAAGGGAAAGACGGTGTCGGTGCAACCATGGATTCTATGGACCTCGAAAAGGAACGTGGGATCACTATCGCCTCCGCCGCCACATACTGCGAGTGGAAAGGTCATGAGATCAACATTATCGATACCCCCGGCCATGTCGATTTTACGATCGAGGTGGAAAGATCGCTGCGTGTCCTCGATGGAGCGATTCTGGTGCTGTGTTCCGTCGGCGGTGTGCAATCCCAGTCCATTACCGTCGATCAACAGATGAAGCGATATAAAGTCCCCTGTATCGCATTCATCAACAAATGCGACAGAAGCGGCGCCAATCCTTTTCGCGTCATTGGACAGCTTCGCTCCAAATTGGGGCATAATGCTGTTGCCATGCAAATTCCCATTGGTTTAGAAACCGACTTACAGGGTGTGGTCGATCTCGTTGCAATGAAAGCGATCTATTTCGACGGGGACAATGGAGAAAATGTCAGAGTGGAAGAAATTCCATCCAATCTCGTCGCAGATGCGAAAGCCAAGCGGGAGGAACTCATCGATGCCGCATCACTGTTTTCAGATGAATTGACCGAAGCCATTTTGGAAGAGAAAGACGTAACGCCTGAGTTGCTCTATGCGGCCATCCGCAAAGGCACTTTGAAAAGAGAATTGACTCCAGTGTATATGGGGTCGGCTTATAAAAACAAAGGGGTCCAGCCTTTGCTGGACGGTGTGACCTATCTTTTGCCCGCCCCATCGGAAGTTGAAAATATCGCCCTGGACATGGACAATAACGAACAGCCTGTCGTACTGTCGAGCGACCCATCGAAACCCATTGTCGCTTTGGCATTTAAACTGGAAGACGGACAGTACGGACAGCTGACATATATTCGTGTTTATCAGGGGACCCTTGAAAAAGGGACGACCATTGTAAATGTCAGAAATGGAAAGAAGGTCAAGGTTGGCCGTGTGGTCAGGATGCACGCCGATCAAATGGAGGATGTCGAACGTTTGAAAGCGGGATATATCGGTGCTTTGTTCGGTATCGAATGCGCTTCTGGCGATACATTTGTCTCCCCCGGTTTGAATATGACCATGACGTCGATGTATGTGCCCAAGCCCGTGATCTCATTGGCTATTGTTCCAAAGGACAATAAATCACAGCTGGCCATGTCGAAAGCCCTAAATCGATTTGCCAAAGAGGATCCGACGTTTAAAACGCATGTCGATCCGGAAACCAACGAAACCATTATCGAAGGAATGGGCGAATTACACCTCGATATCTATGTGGAACGCATGAAAAGAGAGTACAACGCGGACGTCACGACGGGCCATCCGCGGGTGGCTTATCGTGAAACCATTACGCAGAGAGCGGATTTTAACTATACACATAAAAAGCAAACCGGCGGTGCGGGCCAGTATGGACGTATTGCGGGGTATATTGAACCGATTTCAGATGCCGAATTCGTATTTGAAAATCAAATATTCGGTGGAGCCATTCCGACACAGTACATCCCCGCCTGCGAAAAGGGATTCAGAGAGAGCATGGCCAAGGGGCCCAAGCTGGAATTTCCGATCACGGGTGTGAAAGTGGTTATTACCGATGGTGCGTCACACTCGGTAGATTCGTCGGATATGGCCTTCCAGGCGGCAGCCAGAGGCGCTTTTCGTGAAGCTTACTTGCGGGCAAAGCCAGTGATCCACGAGCCGATCATGAAAGTGGTGGTGGAAACCCCCAATGAATTCCAAGGGGCTGTTATGGGCTTGCTCAATCAGAGACGCGGCATGATCATTGGTTCTCAGGATGAAGGGGTGATGTGCGTCATTGAGGCCCAAGTACCGCTTTCGGAAATGTTTGGTTATTCGACAATCCTTCGATCCTCCACACAAGGAAAAGCTCAATTTACCATGGAATTCGCTCTTTATCGGCAAGTCCCGGCATCGATCGCGGAAAAGATTGCGCTGGAGGTTGCGCAGAATAAAAAGTCGGCGGCCTGAAGAGTCTGGTGGACTTTTAGGCTTTAGGCTGTTAGGCTGCACACAATGGCATCAGGACGAGCGATTCGACGGGAAGGCAATGTCATCCATCTGGCTTACGAGGATTTTGTAATGATCAAAAAGGAAATTATTGAACGTAATCCATTGATCCAATTAGGATTTAGCGATGAATATATCCTTAGAGAAGGCACATTGGGGGCTGTGTTGGCCCATGCTGGAGTTGGAAAAACGGCCCTTATGGTTCAGATGGCGCTTCATGCCATGATGCATGAACAACCGGTTTTACACGTAAGCTTGAATGATGCGGTAAGTAAAGTTGATTTGTGGTATCGCGAACTTTACCATGATATCACCAGAAAATTCGATGCCGGAGAAATCCGAGAATATTGGGAGCAAATCCTGGCTTTTCGCTTTATAATGACATTTAAAGTCGAAGGTTTCAGTGCCCCGAAACTGGAAGAACGTCTGACGGATTTGATGCAGCAGAATATTTTCAAACCGAAAATCATGATCATCGACGGTTTAAAATTTGATGAGTCGGGGCGTGGTTTACTAATTGAATTGAAGGAAATGGCCCAAAAGTATGCCATGAGTATCTGGTTTACGGTTCATACGCATCGGCATGAACCCCCTCAGCCCAGCGGATTACCTTTGTCATTTCTGCATGTTGCGGATTTATTTCATGTGCTGGTTCAATTATCGGCGCGGGGGCCTGAAGTTTACATCAAGGCCATCAAAGGACAATCGCCAAATGCCAAAATTGAGGCTTTAAATCTCGATCCTGCCACCATGCTGATAAAATGATAAGACCACGCACAAGAATTCTCAAGCCATCTTGGCGTGGATATAAATTGAACAACTGATAAAACGCTTGAGCACCTCGTTGATCGCATCGAACGATTTTCGTCTTTCTTCAAAATCAGAGATATTCTTTCTTTGAGCGAATGAGGCTCCTGATGGACTCATCCAGCATTGTCCTTGCAGAAGAGATTGCTAGCGAAGGGCAAAGACTTATAATTGACATCTGTTATCAATATGTTATGTTGCGTCATCTTAGAAGACAGAGCGTTTCAGGAGGGCTTCATGGATATACTGATCAAAAAGGGAAATATAATCAAAACGAAAACGCCGGCGATGATTTTACCGATATGCGAGAAAGAAAAAGGATTGAAGGGGGTTATCAAAGAGGTTGATGAAAAAACAGGCGGGATGATTTCTCAAATCATCAAGAGGGGTGATTTTGAAGGCAAGCCGTCACAAATATCTATTCTTTACGTTAAAGATGTTTTACTTGCCCAGCGGGTGGTGCTCGTCGGATTAGGAAAAAGAGACGGGATGACGTTGGAGGAAATACGCAACGCCTATGCACGAGTTATGCAGACGCTACGCAATCTCAATGTGAAAGATACGGCAACGTTTTTTGATTTCAGTGTCTTACCAATCGAGAAAGAAAAGATTGCCGCAGCGATTGCTGAGGGAACCCTTTTGGGACTGTATCAATATACCCCTTATAAAACCCAAGGTCGCGATGAGATCCGGGAGATGAAATCCCTGGAGATTGTGGCAGAAGACATTGACACGTCTGTCATTCAGATAGCCGTCAGAAAAGCTAAGATGATCGCGGAAGCCGTTTGTTTCGCTCGTGATTTGATATCCGCACCGTCCAATGAGATGACGCCGTCGATTATGGCGGAACATGCCAAAAGTATCGCTAAAAGAAATCATGTCTCCTGCACGGTTTTAGACAAAGACGAGATGAAGTCTCTTGGGATGAACGCCTTGCTGGGGGTGGCCGCCGGCAGTCATCAACCTCCGAAATTCATCATTCTAGAATACAAGGGACAAAAGAAAGGTGAGGCTCCGATCGCCCTGGTTGGGAAAGGGCTTACATTTGACAGCGGTGGTATCAGTATAAAGCCGGCAGAAAAAATGGATGAGATGAAAACGGATATGTCCGGAGGCGCGGCGGTCATGGCCGTTGTCAAGGCGGCGGCCGATCTGAAGTTGCCAATCAATTTGGTTGGGTTGATTCCCGCAACGGAAAACATGCCGGGAGGAAACGCCTATAAACCGGGTGATATCTTGAAATCCTATTCAGGCAAGACGATAGAAGTGATCAATACCGATGCGGAAGGTAGACTCATTTTAGCAGACGCCTTGTCGTATGCTTTGAGATACAAGCCACGGGCGATCATCGATATTGCAACCTTGACCGGTGCTTGTGTCGTTGCCCTGGGAGAAGATGTCATCGGGATGATGGGAACGGATGAAAAGATTAAATCAGCTCTCAAAAAAGCGTCAGAGGAGACAGGCGAGTTGATTTGGGAACTTCCTTTGTGGGGCATTTATTCGGACCTCATCAAAAGCGACATTGCCGATTTCAAGAACACAGGGGGACGTTTGGCTGGGGCGATCACCGCCGCGGCATTTTTGAGTAAATTTGTCGAAAATTGTCCCTGGGTTCACCTGGATATTGCAGGACCCGCCTGGAGAACAAAGGAAAAGCCTTACATTCCCAAAGGAGCGTCCGGAGCGGCCGTACGTCTCCTGATAGAATACTTGCAAAATCAACTGCAATGAATCAATGATGAATACGTTGCTTCAAATAGAGAATCTTAAGACGGTTTTCACGACGACAAGAGGGACTATTAAGGCTGTCGACGGCGTGTCGTTATCGTTGAAAAAGGGAGAAACTCTGGGGGTTGTGGGGGAATCAGGTTGCGGAAAAACGATGCTTGCCCTTTCTATGATGAGGTTGATCCCGTCAAACGGCCGAATTGTTGAAGGCCATATTTTTTTTGACGGAGCAGATTTGCTGTCTATATCGGAAGAAGCGATGAGAGCAAAGAGAGGGCGCGATATCGCGATGATATTCCAAGAACCCATGACGTCGCTCAATCCGGTTATGAGAATAGGTGATCAGATAGCGGAAGTGATTTGTCTGCATCAGCGGATTTCACCAAAAGAGGCCATTGAACAAAGCATCCATCATTTAAGAGAAGTCGGCATTCAAGACCCCCAAAGAAGGATCAGGGATTATCCGCATCAGTTGAGTGGCGGTATGCGGCAACGGGTGATGATTGCGATGGCTATGTCGTGTCATCCCAAGCTTCTTTTGGCGGATGAACCGACAACGGCGTTGGATGTGACCATTCAAGCGCAGATATTGAGGTTGA
>CAZPTW010000204.1:0-5979 GCA_964589235.1 uncultured Smithella sp.
GGATATTTTGAAAGGTGCGGGCGATGCCCAGACGGTTGATGACATAGGGATGCAGGCCGACCATTTCACGGCCGTCGAGCTGAATGCTGCCCTCCGTGGCCCGGTAGACACCGGTGATGAGATTGAAAACCGTGGTTTTCCCGGCGCCGTTGGGGCCGATGATCCCGATGAGCTCGAGCGGCTCGACGGTCAGGTGGAAATCCGATACCGCGGTGAGCCCTTCGAAACGATGCGTCAATCCGGTGATTTTAAGGAGCGTCATCGGAGACCTCTTTCCTCTTCTGTCGCCAGATGTTTTCCGTGACGAAATCGCGAAGCGGCGTAAACAGGTGTGCCTCTCTGAGGCCCATGATGCCTCGCGGGCGGTAGATCATCAGCAGCACGAGCAGAAGCGGCATGAAGACCATGCGCCAAACGCCCATGGGTCTCAAAACCTCCAGAAGAAGCGTGTAGAGCACCGCGCCGATGATCGATCCGGCAATGGAGCCGATGCCGCCCAGATAGACCATGATGAGAATGTCCGTCGATTTGAGAATATCGAACATGCGCGGGTTGATGAATTGCAGGGCGTGGGCGAAGAGCCCTCCGGCGACCCCGGCGAAGAAAGACGATACGACAAAGGCGATGACCTTGACCTGACGCGTGTTGACACTCACCAGGTCGCCCGCGATTTCATCTTCGCGGATGGATAAAACGCCTCGTCCGATGTTGGAATAGACCAGATTGCGGATCACCCAAACCGACAGGGCCGTCCAGAAAAACACCCACGGCAGCGTCGTGAGCTTTTCCATGCCCATCAACCCGCGCGGTCCTCCCACGGCGTCGATGTTTTCCAAAACGGATTTGACGATCATGCAGAATGCCAGCGTGACGATGGCCAGATAATCACCGCGTGTTTTGAAGGATGGGATCGCCACCAGAAAACCGACGAGGGCGGCGCTTGCCCCCCCGGCCAGAATGGCCAGGGGAAACAGAAAGCGAGCCATATCGGGGGAGAAGACGTAGACGGTCAGGAGGGAAGCGGTGTAGGCGCCCACGGCCATGAAACCCGCGTGCCCGACGGAGAACTCGCCCATGTAGCCGTTGATTAGGTTGAGGCTGATGGTCAAAATGATATTGATGCCCACGTACATAAGGATCAATTGGAGGTACAAATCCAAAAAATCGAAGGCGGAGGCAATCAGGCAAAACCCAAGCCCGGCGGTCAGAACGACCGGCCAGAAATATTTGTGTCGAGCAGGCGAAAGCCGGTGCCGGGAAAAAATGAACGAGCCTTTTTTGAGAGAGGCCATGCTTACACCTTCTGTGGTTGGGGACGGCCCAAGATGCCGTAAGGTCGAAGAACGAGAAGGGCCAAAAGCAATGTGAAGGCGACAACGTCGCGATAGCTGGAGGGGAAAAACGCCGCCACCAAAATTTCAACACCGCCCAAGATAAAGCCGCCGATCATTGCGCCGCGAATGTTGCCGATCCCGCCGACCACGGCGGAGATAAACGCTTTCCATCCGATCATGATCCCCATATACGGATCGATGACGGGATAGGCCAGACTGTACATCATGCCGGCTGCGCCGCCCAAGCCCGCGCCGACGGCGAAGGTCAAAGAGATGATCCGATCGACGGGAATCCCCATGAGGGGCGCGATCGTCTTGTCCCACGAAATGGCGCGCATGGCCGCTCCGGCCTTGGTGTGAAAGACGAGAAAGTCAAGCAGCGCCATCAAGATCAAAGAGAGGGCGATGACCAGGATCTGCAAAGACGAGATGGTCAGCGGCCCCACTTCCCACGTCGTATGGGTCAAGAGACCGGGCACATGCTGGGGGTAGGGCGAAAGGGCCAGGGTGAAATTTTCCAGAAAGAGTCCGACCCCCAGCGCCGTGATGATTGCGGAGACACGAGGTGCGCTTCGCAAAGGTTTGTAGGCAAACCGTTCGATGAGCACCCCGAGGCAGGCTACCCCCAGGATGGATAAAAGGAGCGTCGGAACAAAAGACAGTTTCAGATAAACCGCCGACAGAAAACAAAAGAAAGCGCCGATCATGAACAGGTCGCCGTGGGCGAAGTTGATCATGGTCAAGATTCCGTAAACCATGGTGTAGCCGAGCGCGATGAGGGCATAGATGCTGCCCAACTGCAGGGCGTTTAAAGCTTGCTGAAAAAGGTAAGCCATAAATTGTTCAAGGCGTCGCGTTGGCGAACCATTCGAACTTGCCGTTTTGAATCTTCAAAATCACCGCACTTTTGATCGGGTCGCCTGATCCTTCCTGAAACTGCATGACACCGGTCACGCCTTCATACCGGGGAATTTTCGAAAGCGCGTCCCGCAGCGCGCGGCGATCGTTTGTCCTGGCGTTTTTGAGGGCTTGGAACAAAAGGCCGAACGAATCGTAGGTCAAGGCGGCGACGTCATCGGGCGTCTTTCCATATTTGGCCTTGTAGGCGGCCAGAAACTTTTGGGTCGATTCTCTGGCCGAATCGGCGGCGTAATGCGTGCTGAAATAGTAGCCCTCGCAGTCGGCGCCGCAGAGTTTCAGCAGGTCCTCCGATCCCCAGGAATCCGAACCGATGAAAGGGACGTTGAGCCCCAGACGTTTGGCCTGCTGAATCTGGAGCGGGACTTCGCTGTAGTAATTGGGCAGAAAGATGAGGTCCGGGTTGGCTTTTTTGATTTTGGTGAACTGCGAGGTGAAATCTCTGTCGTTGGTGGTGTAAGTTTCGAACGCAACGACTTTGCCCCCGCGTTTTTCGTAGACATCTCTGAAAATCTCGGCGATTCCTTTGTTGTATTCAGACGCGACATCGTACAGAACCGCCGCTCTTTTCAACTTCAGGTTGTCCAGGGCGAATTTGGCCACGATGCCCCCCTGGAAAGGGTCGATGAAACAGGCGCGAAAGACGTATTTTTTCGAAAGGCCGGTTCTGGGATCGAGTGTCGCTTTAGGGGCGGTGGACCAAGGGGTGATGAGAACGGTTTTCCCCGACTCGGCGATTTCCGCCGCGGGCAGGGTGTAACGGCTGGCGTTGGGACCGACAATCGCCGTGACTTTTTTCTGGGTGATGAGCTTTTGCGCGGCCGAGGCGGACTGATCGGCTTTCCCGGCGTTGTCTTCGACGATCAGCTCCACCTTATATTTTTTTTCGCCCAGCTCAAGGCCCCCGGCGTCGTTGATCTCTCCGACGGCCATGACCGCCGCGTTCTTACAGGAGGTCCCCACCGCCGGAATGTCGCCGGTCAACTCGGCGATCAGGCCGATTTTGACGGTGTCGGAATCCTTTGGGGCACAGCCGAAAAAACTCAAGAAAACGACGAGCAGAAAAGCGACAGCCCACACGATTTTTCTCATAAACCATCTCCGGTATTGGGTATCAAAATGTTGTGCGACTATATGGGAAGCGCCCGGGGCTGTCAATGAAAAAGAAAAGCGAAAAGGACGTTGAATGTGTCTGTGGCGTATTTTCGAGCGGAAGGGTCGCTATGATTTTCGGTCCAGCGCCGAGCGTACTTTTTCGGCGAGCTCTTTCCCCGAAAAAGGTTTTTGGATGAAATCCACGTCTTCATCGAGCACGCCGTGGCGGGCGATCACGTTGGCCGGATAGCCGGACATGAACAGACGTTTGATGTTCGGACATAGCGCCAGCAATTTCAACGCCAAATCCCGACCGTTCATCTCGGGCATGACGACGTCCGTGATCAAAAGATCGATGTTCCCCCGATAGGCTTCCGCCAGGCGAAGGGCTTCACCAGGGGTGCAGGCGGTCATCACCCGGTACCCATAACCTTCCAAAACGATCCGACATAGAGATAGAATGGAAGGCTCGTCTTCCACGATCAGTAAGGTCTCGCTGCCTTCGTATAACCTTTTGGGGGGCTCTTTTTCGGTTTCCGCGCCGCTTTGCCCGGTGTGTCTCTTCAGATAGATTCTGAAGGTCGTGCCCTGGTTGGGTTCGCTGTAAACATTGATGAACCCGTCGTTTTGTTTGATGATGCCGTAGATCGTGGCCAATCCCAGCCCCGTGCCTTTTCCGACCCCTTTGGTCGTGAAATACGGCTCGAACAGCTTGTCGAGAATTTCCCGGCTCATGCCGCATCCGTTGTCGCTGACCGCCAGCATCACGTAGTCTCCGGGGACGCAGTCGACATGGCGGCGGCTGTAATCCTCGTCCACGAACACATTCGCGGTTTCAATCGTGACGTTTCCGACGCCTGTGATGGCATCGCGGGCATTGACGCACAAATTGGCCAAAATCTGATCGACTTGTGACGGATCGATCTTGACGGGCCATAGATTGGTCCCCGGCAGCCAGACCAGGTGAATGTCCTCCCCCATCAGCTGGCGAAGCATCCGAAGTGTCGCCTCCACCGTCTCGTTGAGATCCAAAACTTTGGGGGCGATCGTCTGTTTGCGGGCGAAGGCCAATAGCTGTCGGGTCATGTTGGCGGATCGTTCGGCCGCCTTGCGGATTTCCAAAAGATGGGTTTGAAGAGAGGGGGCGAGGTCCGCCTGGTGCATCGCCATTTCCGTTCGGCCGAGGATGACGTTGAGCATGTTGTTGAAGTCGTGAGCCACGCCACCTGCCAACCTGCCCACGGACTCCATCTTTTGGGCCTGGAGCAATTGGGCTTGCAGCTTTTTCTTTTCTTCCTCGGCCCTCACGCGGTCGGTGATGTTTTGTGCGATGCCGCGGAAACCGACGATGTTTCCTTTTTCATCCCGCAACGGAAAAGCGGCGATTTCACCGATGCCGATCGATCCGTCTTTATGCACCGCGCGATAGGTGAACCCCCTGACGGGATTGCCGGTCGTGTAAATCCGGTTGAAGATTTCGTACACGAGAGGAATGTCTTCTTCCACCACCTGGCGACGGAAACTCGTCCCGATCAATTCTTCTCTGGGGTACCCCAGAAGTCGGCAGTTGGCGTCGTTGACAAACGTGTAGTGGCCGCCCAGATCCACCTCAAAGTAACCATCCGCCATCTCATCCAGGATGGTCCGGTATCGCTCTTCGGATCGGCGGAGGGTTTCCTCCATGCGCTTGCGTTCCGTGACGTCGCGCCCGATGCTGCGAAAGCCGACCGGTTTGCCGGACTTGTCCCGGATCAGCGAAATGGAGACATCCCAGATCTTGACGGATCCGTCTTTGTGCAGGATTTGATGTTCGACGCTTTTGGCCGGGATGCCCGTGCGGTACACCTGATGATAGATATCGAAAATGCGTTGCCCTTCTTCGGAGGACGGCTGGCGGCCCCAGTGCGTCAGCGCGTTGTATTCCTCGATGGTGTATCCGGTCTGTTTGAGGAAAGCGCTGTTGCAGAAGGTGACGTTGCCTTGAAGGTCCATCTCGATGCAGCCGTCTTCCACATTTTCGATGAAATCCCGCGCGCGCGTCAGTTCGGCTTCCATGCGCTTGCGTTCGGTGATGTCGCGGTTGATGCCGAAGAATCCCGTGGGGGCCCCGGAGGCGTCTTTCTTGAGCGAGACGGACGTTTCGACATATCTTTCAGAGCCGTCCTTGCAAAGAATCACCCAAGAAAATCCCCTGGCGGGACGGCCTGTCTTAAAGACGGTGTTGAAGGCCGTGAAGACCTCCGCGGCGTAGACGGGGTGAATGAATTGCCGATAGTTCGCGCCCATGAGTTCTTCTCTGGAGTAACCGGGCAGGCGGCATAAGGCGTCATTGAAAAAAGTGAGATTACCCTGAAGATCGGTTTCGTAGTAGCCGTCCTCGATGCCTTCCAGGATGTTTCGGTATTTTTCTTCTCTTTGGCGAAGGGTTTCTTCCGCTTGTTTGCGTTCGGTCATATCCATCAGCGATAGGACGAACCGCCCGGTCGGGGGAAGACGGTCCCAGGTGACGAGGACGTGACGCGCGCTTTTGTCTTTGCGAACGACGCGGCCGAAACGGCCCGTCCGAGCCGAGTCCGGGGTGGCGAAGTCGAGCGGGCGATCGACGGGGTTTTCTTTTTCGTCCCCCGAGACG
>CAZPTW010000205.1:0-5970 GCA_964589235.1 uncultured Smithella sp.
CGCCTGGGCGCCGTGGCTGTCGCGGCGCATATGGGCGAAATAACCTTGATAACAGCAAACCGTGGCGACAATGACGGCAAAGACCACGGATTTGATGAAGCCGTTGACGACATCGTTCAACACCACGTAAACTTGGGTGCTGTACCAGTACACCCCGGCGTTGAGCCCCACCAAAATGACGGCGGAAATGTAGCCGCCCAAAATGCCGATCAAGTCGAAAACCGCCGTCAAAATCGGGAAGCTGATGATGGAGGCGGTGATTTTGGGGCTTACGATGAATCGCATCGGATCGATACGCATGGTTTGCAACGCATCGATTTGTTCACTGATGCGCTGAATACCGATTTCAGCGGCGATGGCCGATCCGGCTCGCGCGGTGATCATGATGGCCGTCAGCACCGGTCCGAGTTCCATAATCAGCGACAGAGCCACCAGGGAACCGGTTGCCCCTTCCGCGCCGAAATTGACCAGCGAGTGGTGGGCTTGCAATCCCAGCACCATGCCGGCGAAGAGACTCACCAAGATAATGATGGTGATCGACCGGGCGCCGATATAATAGACTTGCGCGACGACTTTTGAAAATTGATTTCGGGTGAAGGTCTGCGCAAGGGCAAAGGATAGGAAAAGGGCGGCTGCGCCCAAGTGATTGACCCCGCTGATGACGGTCCGACCCACCAAAGCAAACGGCCGAAAGAACGCCTGACTCAAAAAACCATTTTGACTTTTTTCAGTGGTATTCAAAGGGGTTGACGCCGGAGTCATTGATATTTTTTCCTTTAAATCTCAGTCATCTTCAAACGGTTCGGGATACTAACATTGCCCGCCGTATTTGACAAGAACTTCCTGAAAGGATGCGTCTTGACACCTTTTGGGAATGTGTCTAAATTATCGAAACAAGCCGGTTTGGTAGGTGGAAGGATGAATCGATGTTTCAATAGGACACAGATTCCGGTGGCCGCCCAGGCGTTCCGTGATGCCGAAAAGCTGGTTTTTCGCCGTTTCTCTTTGGGGGAACATGATTTGCGAAAAAATCAATATGAAGTGAAAACGCTTGCTTATTTAAACGAGCATGAAGTTCAGCAGGGGGCGTTTGCTCATCTTTGCAAGTATTCTTATGAGAAACCGTCTCAATTTACGCCGGCCGGAAAGGAAGAAGTCAATTTCTACCGGGTTTGCCTTCAGGACAACATTATTCTTGATGCGGTGGATCGAGCAAATTCGTTCATAAAATTAGGCCCTTTGATGTTATATATCGCCGTTCACGAGTTGATTCACGTCATACGGTTTGGCAGCGGCGCGATTGATTTCGATGCGGCTCCGGCCGAGAAAGAGCAAGAAGAAAAGATCGTGCACAGCCTGACGCGGGAGACCTTGCAAACCGCAAGACAAAGCGATATGGAAATAATCCTGGACTGCTTCAGCAGCCAGTTTGAAATCAGCAATATCTGTAATTAATTTTGGAGGTTTGATCATGCCTATCTATGAATACTCATGCAAGAAATGCGGCAAGCAGTTTGAAGTGTTTCAAGGGATCACTGAACCGGATGTGAAGACCTGTAAATTTTGCAAGGGCAAGGTTCAGAAAATGATGTCTCTTTCCTCTTTCACGTTGAAGGGGTCCGGTTGGTATGCCACGGATTACGCAAGTAAAAAGCCACAGGCGAATAAAACCGAAAAATCGGAGTCATCACAAAGCGATCGCTCAACGGCAAGCGATTCCTCTTCGGGATCTTCGAATGCGGCGGATGAATAGGGGGTAAATTGGTTGGGAACAAACGGTTCGTCTTCTTTCCTGAGAAGGCGGACTTTTGTTTGTGTCGCGTAAAATGTTCTTCTCCTCGGAGAAACGCCGATTCCCGAAGGAACGAAACGGCGTTTCGAAAAGGAATGTCGGAGTCTTGCGGAGGTGGTGTATCACCGCATGCAGAATCCGGATGATTTGCGTTTCCGGCGCCTCGCGCTGAGGCGGGAATTCGGCATTCCCCTGTGAACCATCCGCTCTTTCATCGCTATGAGTGATCACGTGGGGGTCGGTGATCGCCTTGTTTATCGGAGGATAACCCTTGTTGATCATGGCAGGCATAAAGGGGAGAAGAATCAAGAAAGCATCGATGTCGAACGAGGGAAATATTCCGTAAAACTCAAGCCTGATCAGGTTTTGATGCATTTTTTCATGGTGTTGCGTGGATAATTTTTTTGATTTTTTTCTTGTCATCAAGGGGTAATTGTGGTAGTCATTTTCTCGAGTGAAATCAAAATCACGCCATTTCAAGGAAAAGGAGGAGTTTATGAAAAGATTTAGTCTGGTGGTTTTCTGTTTGGTTGTCATGGGGATGATGGCTTCGGCTTCCTTGGTTTATGCACAGGGCGTCAACATCACCGGCAAATGGTTCTTCACGGTCGTGACGCCGAAAGGCAGCGGAAATCCGGTGGTCACCTTCAAGCAGGATGGCGAGAAGCTGACGGGGCATTACGCGGGCTCCATCGGCGAAGCTCCCTTGACGGGCACACTCAAAGGCAATGAAATCACTTTTTCGTTTGTGACGGATCCCAAGGCCGGCCCTGCGATTTACACCGGCAAGGTTGACCCCAATGATCCCAAGAAAATGTCCGGCACCGTTGATTTCGCCGGGAAGGCCAAAGGCACTTGGGAAGGCAAGAAAGTGAAATAAGCCGCACGCATTGAAAGCTTGTGTCAAACCAAAGCGGACCATGCGTCGTGGTGATTGAGACGGGGGCGGTCAGTTCAAGAATTGGCCGCCCTTTTTTTACCTGATTTATCCGTCTCTTTTCCTTTTGTATCCTTTCCGTCCTGAAATGTCCAAAAGCAATCCGTCTTCGGTATTCACCAGGCGAATGATTCTCCATTGGCTGGGGAGAACTTCCCCAGAAGGGCAAAACTCGTCTGGGGAAGCGTTTCGATACTCTTTTGAATATCTATTCGACATTGCAAGCGAATTGACGAGGATAGCCCGGTGGAAGCCTCTGGCATGTTCATTGCCGTTGCATCGTCACAGAGGATGGGTCAGTGATAAGATCGAGAAAAACGAAAAATCGGATCCATGGGTAAAGAACCCTGGGTGACAGGGCAATGGAAAAAACAACATGAAAAGGAGGAAAGAAATAATGAAAAGATTGAGTTGGGTGGTTTTCTGTTTGGTTGTTATGGGGATGATGGCTTGGGCTTCCTTGGTTTATGCACAGGGCGTCAACATCACCGGCAAATGGTTCTTCACGGTCGTGACGCCGAAAGGCAGCGGAAATCCGGTGGTCACCTTCAAGCAGGATGGCGAGAAGCTGACGGGGCATTACGCGGGCTCCATCGGCGAAGCTCCCTTGACGGGCACACTCAAAGGCAATGAAATCACTTTTTCGTTTGTGACGGATCCCAAGGCCGGCCCTGCGATTTACACCGGCAAGGTTGACCCCAATGATCCCAAGAAAATGTCCGGCACCGTTGATTTCGCCGGGAAGGCCAAAGGTACTTGGGAAGGCAAGAAGGTGAAGTAGCGCCCCTCACCCTTAAGGGTGCGCGAAAGACGTAAACGGCAAATCATGAACCCGCGGGGACGAAACCAAAATGATGTTTCCAGGTTCCGTCCCCGCCGGGATTCATCCCTCCACATGGATCAGCATGGCGTCACCTTGGGCATGCCCGGAGCAAATACCGCACACACCATATCCTCCGCCCCTGCGTCTTAATTCATAGCCCATCGTCATCAAGATACGTGCGCCCGTTGCGCCGATGGGATGGCCGAAAGCGATGGCCCCGCCGTTGACGTTGACTTTTTTGAATACCTCTTCCCTGCTCATTTGAAGAATCCTATAACAGCTGACCAGCGCGACGGCGGCGAAAGCTTCGTTGATTTCGATGATGTCCATCTGATCGAGGGTCATGTCGTTTTGTTCGAGAATCTTTTTGACGGCCAATCCCGGAACAGTGGCGATGTCTTTGGGCGGTTGTGAGACCTCGGTATAATCTATGATCGAAAAAATCGGTTTCAAACCCAGTTCGTCCGCCTTGGCCCGACTCATCAAGAGACAGGCATCGCCGCCGTCGTTGACACCGGGAGCGTTGCCGGCTGTGATGCTCCCGGGCTGACCGGTGACGGCGCTTTTGTGATTGAAAATCGGTGGAAGTTTGGCGAGCCCCTCGAGGGTTGTCTCCGGGCGCGGCCCCTCGTCTTTTTCCAAAATCGAAACTTTGCCCTTCTGGCGGATTTCGACGGGAAATATTTCATCGTCCAGTTTGCCTTCTCGAATGGCGCGGGCGGCGTTCATCTGGGACGTATAGGCCCATTCATCCTGATCGAACCGTGTGAAGCCGAATTCATCGGCGACTTCTGAGCCGTGGATGGCCATGTGGCGATCATAAAACGCATCCCAAAGTCCGTCATAGACCATGGTGTCGATCACTCGGCCGTTGGGGAGGCCCATCTTAGCGCCCCAGCGCATATCCGGCAGGACAAATGGGCAATTGCTCATGCTTTCTTGTCCGCCGGCGATGCAGATTTCGGCGCGTCCCAGAAGAATCATCTGATAAGCCAAATCAACCGTTTTGATCCCGGAGGCGCAAACCTTATTGACGGTGATGGAAGGAACGGATTCCGGGACGCCGGCCAAGATAGAGGCCTGGCGGCTGGGAATCTGGCCGCATCCCGCCGGCACGACCTGCCCCATAAAAATGTAGTCAATGTCGGATGGCTGGAGTTTGCCTTCCGTGCGACGTAAAATTTCCTTGATGGCGAGCGCCCCTAGATCCACCGCCGAGAAATCCTTTAAGGCTCCCCCCGCCCGGCCGTAAGGCGTTCGGCAGGCTTCCACACAGACCACTTCACGAAACTTCTTGTGCGGATTCTTTATCTTGCGTCCCATGCTCGAAAAGTCCGGTTTCCTTTCACCAAACCGAACGATGGGGGCGTCTTTGTAAATCTCCGATTTTTTCCTCTCCAGTTTCTGCGGTTGTTTTGCCTTCATATTCACCCTCTCTTTCCATTATGCCATCGACTGTGATAACTGAAAGAATATCAAAAGCTTGTTCAAAACGAAGGTTTTGCTTCTTGCATATTGTTTTTCTAAAGTCAATCCCCTTTGTGTTTTTTCAAGATGTGTTGATCATGAAATCCGATGGCCGTGAGGTGATCGCGGACAATGATTTGACTCACTTCCTGGAATCATGTAGAAATGAAAAGATCCTGTTCACCGGCCAGGAGGGGCAAGAAGACGGCCGGAAACCAGTCGAACACTGACGAAAGTATGACGCTTCGATGAAAAATAAAAAAATACTGTTTCGCATCCTTGTCTTGACGGTTTTGATCGGTTTGGCCGTCTATGCGTTTGTCCACTATGACCTCTACTTGTTTTTCAAAGACAAAAACAAATTGATCGCGTTTATCAAAGCCCAGCGGTTCAGCGAGCTGGTCTTCATTCTCATTCAAGTGGTGCAAGTGATCGCCGCGCTGATTCCCGGGGAGGTTTCAGGTTTTATCGGGGGGTATCTGTACGGGCCGGTGTGGGGGACGATTTATTCCACCATCGGGCTCACCATCGGGTCTTGGTTGGCTTTCATGCTGGCGAGGCTTTTCGGCGAGCCGCTTTTGGAAAAGATGGTGAAAAAAGAGGTGTTTGAAAAATTCGATCACTTCATGGAGCACCGAGGGCTTTTGGTTTCGTTTTTACTTTTTTTGATTCCCGGCTTTCCCAAGGATTACCTGTGTTATATCATGGGGATGAGCCGCATGCCGATGTTGACCTTCGTGGTCATTTCTACGGTCGGCCGCTTTTTCGGCACCATGATGCTGTCCATCAGCGGCAATGTCGCCAGAAACGAGCAGTACGTGCTTTTGGCCATTGTGGCAATCGCCGCCGTCATCGTTTCTTTACTGGCGTGGCGTTATCATGATAAAATACTGTCGATTTTGAAAAATAATTCATCCAAGTGATCTTTCTCGGTTTCGCTTGGGGTCACAC
>CAZPTW010000206.1:0-5954 GCA_964589235.1 uncultured Smithella sp.
TGGCTGTAACACGCCCGAGGGCTTTTTCAACGGGAATCCGTTCCTCGATCGTTGTCTTATCGCGAAAAAACCCAAGAAAGATTTCTTTGGCGTCTTTCAAGCTTTTCATGGCTAAATAGACATTTCTTCTCATTTATTCTCCTCTCCTGGGAGATGGAAAAGCATGACTCTGACATCTTGTCCTGGATAGAGGCCTTCCACATGTCGATCGATTTTTACCAATCCTTCGGCTTGAACCAAAGTCGAGATCAAACCGGATTTCCCCCACAGTGGTTCCGCGTAAAATTTTCCATCTCGTTTGATTAACTTCACGCGAATATATTCATCGCTGCCGCTTGCCGATTCGACATTTCGCTCCATCTTGGCATCGATGTAGACGTGATGATCGTTGCATCTTCTATCTCCCCCCTGCAACCACACCAAAAACGGAGCGAGAAAAACCTCGGCGACCACCATGGCCGACGCCACGTGACCGGGAAGTCCGATCACGGATTTATGTCCAATTCTGGCGACGATAGTCGGTTTCCCAGGCTTTACCGCAATCCCATGAGCAAGAATTTCCGCCTCGTCGAAAGACTCGATAACCTTCAAGGTCATGTCTCTCATCCCGACGGAACTTCCGCCGGATACCCATACCGAATCACACTGCTCAAGAGCCCTGTGAATCTTCTCCCTCAGATCGTTGAAGTTATCTTTGCAGAGTCCCATATTGAAAGGAACCCCGCCCTCCTTTGCACAAAACGCACTCAAGGTGTAACTGTTGACATCTCTCACTTGGCCAGGCCTGGGTTCTTGATCGATAGGGATAATCTCGTCTCCAGTTGAAATCACGGCAATTTTGGGCTTTTGATAAACAAATACTCGTGAAACCCCCTGCCCAGCTAAAAGTCCAATATCCTGAGGTCGGAGCATCGATCCTTCTTCAAGAAGCACAGATCCCTTTCGACAATCATCGCCGCGGCAAATGATGTTTTCCAATGGCGCCACAGATCGGGTGATTTCGATCGTCCTTTCATCGACCAAATGGCAATATTCAATCATCACCACAGCGTCGGCCCCCGAGGGAATCATGCCCCCGGTTGATATGCGGACAGTGTTCCCCGACGAGACGCCCACACTTGATTCTTTGCCCATGATCACTTCGCCTTTAAGTTCGAGAAAAGCGGGCAGTGCCTCAGAGGCCCCATAGGTATCCTGAGCGACAACCGCGTAACCATCGACCGATGATCTTGAAAAGTGCGGCATATCCTCACCGCAGACGATGTCTTGACTTAAAATGCGGTTCAGCCCATCACTGATAGAGACGATCTCTTCACCGACTGGTGCAAACGTCTTTAAAATCTCAAATATTTCATCCGATGACTTGACTTTGAAGAACAAACGATCCCTCTTTTGATCCAAAAATTCAATTCTATTGTATCATTGCTTATTCTAATGCGGCTCGCCAACACAATTAACACATGCTCCTTTCGATTCCCTCACCCATCAGAACCACGGCGACATCCATTCACCTGCCTTATTTTCTTGACGATAGGTCGTCTCACGACCCCTTATCACATGATGTGATGCGACAAGGAACTCTCTTGACCCAATAGACTGCGGAAAATCCCTTTGAACCTTCGTCGCTGGACGCCAATACCAGTCAAAACACAGAGGTCAACCTGACTTCTTTGGCATCTCTTATATCATATCCATAGGGGATGCAAGAATTGCGGTGGAACGTGGTCGAGGATCGACTTTATTGGAATGAAACTCTAAATATGTTGAATCTTTATCTTCTCGTCCCGTGAAAGGGTGACTGTTCTGAAGGGGCGGGGGCGGATCAAAGCGGATCTTACGGCGATTAAATTCCGCACACGCCATATTTGACGACGATCCTTTTTACAAATGATCTCATTTCTTATCCAGGAACTGTAATTTCAACACATTTCAACATTGTTCATCGCAGCTGATATCAACGATTCAGTCCCTCTGCGAAATTTCCCGTTGACATATCTCGGATGGGCATTGCTGTCGTATGTGGTCTCTTTTTTGTTTTCAATCTCAATATTGTTTATCCCCATAGACGGTGTGTAATAGATACCCACGATCAGAAAAGCGTCGGAGACAATGGGTTCCCAAAAATTTTTCTTATCCTGCTCATCGGCATTGGGCGACAGAACTTTCTTCACATAATCAACCTCCCTCTCCAGTTCGATAAGATAGTCCGCTACCGCATTGTGAAAGGCATTCTCGACATGGATGAGATTTTCATCCATCATCCCGTTATCTCTGTTATTTTTGGCAATGGACATTATGAAATGATATTTGAACCAACTTGGGGTTGAATATGTCAATTCATGAATGACGAACGCCGCTATCTTGAACTTCAAATTGGATCTATCATCCTCTTCCCTTCGCATTTTAGCGGCAAAAGCCTCTCGGGCTTTTTCGTAATACCCCATGATCTCTTTCATCGATTCTTTTTCATTTTCCATTTTTCACCCCATGAAATCCCAAGCAGAACTCTTCTTGATTATGATCTTGAAGCTCCAAAATGACCGCATGGAAGTCATTTCTTTCCGTCGGCTGAACTTAAAACCAGAAATATTTTCCTCTTATTACCTTCATTTCATCCTATTTCAAGATTTAAGCATTTTTTATGCCATGCCGAACAGACCATGAATTTTCAGAAATGTCATCATGTTTCGCAGGTGGGTTCCCGACCAAAATATTTTTCCACATGTCCGACACTTGTGAAAAGAGAGGCAAGTTTCATAAATGTATTGCGGTACGAGATGTTTGACGTCTTCCCGACTCACCGGCAAAAGGATTTCGTTACATAGAAGACAAACCGTAAAGAATTTTTCTGGCATGATTTTTAACGATAGCGACTCAACAACAAAAGCCAGCTGTTTAGATGTTTCTTCAGACGGTACAAGGACAATACGGCCGGAAAATGGACGATTTTGCAGATCAGCGCGCCGGGTGAGAAGGATTCGCCCGGTCTCCAACGCCAGACGCATCATATCTCCGCCGGTCTTCCGATGATACACAGCGGCATTGAACCCCAGGATCCGAAGCCATTTTGCAAGCCCCCCGAGCGATGCGTCCGTCAGAAATTTGGGCTCGCCATTCATAGGTAAAACGATTCTGTCAGGACGGTTTCTTCGGTGTCTCAATCATCGGCGGCGCCTCGCCGGAACGCAATTCTTTTCTTAAGTCCCGGATGGTTTTGTTCTGTTTGGCGATCGTGCGATTGAGACGAAATCTCTCCACGGCCCCTAGAAACCAGGTGATGATCACTCCAATGAGCAGCGCAGCGAAGATGAGCATATAACCCGGGATATGAGTGTCAACGAAATTGAAATATTTGATATGAACCGGCTCAGCGTTGAATTGTGAAAACGTCACGATAAAAAAAGCAAAAAGTATCACCAGGATCAAATAAAACACCTTCATCGAGCGACATCCTCCCCGCAATATTTTTTAAAAAGGGGCGTAAACTTTGCGGCGGTTATGGAAAGGTTTTCCGGAATCACCCGCACATTGCCCACAATACTCATGAAATTGGTGTCACCCTCCCATCGTGGTATCACATGCATGTGGACATGTTCGGCCACCCCCGCACCTGCCGCTTTGCCCAGATTCATTCCTACATTAAAACCGTTTGGGTTCATGGCGTCTTTCAGTACCTTGATCGAGACGTCCAATAGATCAAACATTTCCAACCTTTCTTCTCGGGTCATCTCCGAAACATCTCCCAAATGACGTTCCGGGATGATCATCAAGTGGCCGTTGACATAAGGATAGCGGTTGAGCATGACAAAGCAAGTCCTCCCCTGATAGACGATGTAATCGTCGCAACGAATAGAACATTTACAGAACACACATCCTTCAGGCTTTTCAGCCACAAGATACTCCATCCGCCATGGCGCAAAAATGATTTCCATTTTTTTTACTCTTGAACGTCATCCATCTCATCATGAAATTCGAATGATCCTGCCTTTGATATTACATCCGATCTCTAAAATACCGATGCTGCAAAACGGCGCGAAACGTTTATCGACGGCCGAGCCTGGATTGAAAAAAAACACGCCGTCGATTGTTGTGTTTACTGGAAAATGCGTATGTCCAAACACGATACAGTCGAGGCGCCCCAATTTGTTTAAAATTTTTTTTTCGATCCCTTCCGGGCTGCCCCACCCGTGAATCAGTCCGATTTTAAATCCATTGAGCTCCAGGATCAATTTCTCGGGCAATTCCTGACGAACTTGCGGTTTGTCCATGTTGCCACACACCGCCATGACTTTCTTTTCTTCCAACATCTGAAGAACTTCAAGATCAATTAAATCCCCCGCATGAAAAACGAGGTCGACATCGGAAAAGTGTTGATCCATCGTATTTTTTAATTTTTCGTCATAGCCAGAAATATGGGTATCGGATAAGACGCCTATTTTCACATGGACTCCGGTATTCATAGTGTTTTTCATTATCGATAAGATTGAAAAATTACAAGTGATTTTTCACCTTCTGTCATACGATCGACGGAATTGACTTTCTCAACCGACAAAGATAAAATCACGTCATGGGTACCTTGGAAGAATCTTTAAATAAAATTGCTGAAAACATCCTTTATCTGGATGAGGCCTCTTTGATATCTCTTTGGGAAAAGTATAAAACTAAAATGGAAACTTTTTCCTTTTCCCCCGAGTGGGAAAAATCCGTCATTATATTCTCCATCATCAATGCGATCCGTGTCAAAAACGCCGTCTTCAATGAACAGATGTTGAAAAAACAAGGGGACGAAAAATCATCTCCCCCAAAAAACAAACCTTCTAAACCAAACCTTCGGCTTGTCAAATAATGGATAAGGATACAGCCTTAAAACGCATCGTCCAGTTGCGTCGAGACATAGAATATCACAACCGCCGATATTACCAAGATGATGCCCCGGAAATTGCGGATGCCGAATATGACCGGATGATGCGCGAACTCCAGGATCTCGAAGCCCGTTTCCCAGATGAGGATATCGCCTCATCACCAAGCCAGCGCGTAGGTGCTGCGCCCCTTTCAAAATTCGCCCCTTTCAATCACCCCCAACCCATGCTCAGCCTGGCCAACGCTTTCTCCCGGGAAGAAATCCTCGACTTCGATTCTCGGATCAAACGGATGGCAGGAGTAGAGCGGATCGAGTACATCGCAGAACCCAAACTCGACGGCCTGGCCGTAAATCTGATTTTCGAAAACGGGTTTTTTGTCCGCGGTGCAACCCGTGGAGACGGAGCGACCGGCGAAGACGTCACACAGAACCTGAAAACCATCCCGTCGTTGCCTTTGAAAATGAAGAAAAACTTCCTCTACCCCCTTCCTGAATTCATTGAAATCCGTGGGGAAGTGTACATGGAAAAAAAGCCTTTCGGCGCTCTCAACCGGCGTCGGGAACAGCAAGGGGAAGAACCCTTTGCCAACCCACGCAACGCGGCGGCGGGCTCTCTTCGTCAGCTTGATCCCAAAATCACTGCCCGTCGTCCTCTGAGCATCTTCTTATACGGGGCAGGCGTCGTCCGTGGGGTTGGCTTTTCAACGCACTGGGATGTTTTAGAAGCCCTAAAATCCTGGGGGTTTCCCGTCAATCCATGGATTAGAAAAGCCGTCGATATTTACGACTGCATTGCTTATTTCGAACAGATTGGATCGCTTCGCCCCACCCTGCCTTACGACATTGACGGTGTTGTCCTGAAAGTGAACGATCTGGCTCTTCAAGAAAGGCTGGGGAACGTATCGCGATCCCCCCGCTGGGCGCTGGCCTGCAAATTCCCCGCGGAACAGGCCTCAACACGTGTCAAAGATATCGTCGTTCAGGTGGGAAGAACGGGAGCCCTTACGCCCGTGGCAATCATGGAACCTGTCAATGTCGGGGGGGTGATGGTCAGCCGCGCGACCTTGCACAATGAAGATGACATTCTGAAAAA
>CAZPTW010000207.1:0-5948 GCA_964589235.1 uncultured Smithella sp.
TCTCAGGCCATCATCAGCGGAACCTTTTCCGTGGTTTACCAAGGGATCACCACCCGCCTGATGCCGCTTCTGAAAGTCAATTATACTTCAAGCCAATTTAAGTCCCAAATTTATATTCCGGCGATCAACTGGACGGTGATGTGCGCCGTCATCTTGATGATTCTCATTTTTAAAAAGTCGGGAAATCTGGCGGCGGCCTACGGCATGGCGGTGACAGGTTCGATGACCATTACAGGACTCATGCTGATTTTGGTTTTTTCAAACCTTAAAAGAATGCGCTGGAAGATCCCTTTTGCCGTTTTCGTCTGTTGCATTGCGTTTACTTATTTCGTTTCGACCCTCAGCAAACTGCCCCATGGGGCCTACTGGTCTTTGATTTTGGCCGCCATTCCGCTGATCGTGATGCTCGTTTGGACGCAAGGCCAAAAACGCATGTTTTTGGCTCTTCGGCCGTTGGATTTTCAGACGTTTCTGATCAGCTACGAACAGATATACGCCAAAGGAAGAAATATTGCGGGCACGGCGCTGTATTTCTGCCGCGGCTATCAGATGATCTCCCCATACATCGTCCACAGTATCTTTCGAAGCAATATTATTTATGAACGTAATATTTTGATTTCCATCAACCGGACGGATGAACCCTATGGCGTTCGGGTCAATTTCAAAAAGGATTTGGGACCGGGGCTGGAATCGTTTGAGGTCATGGCGGGGTATCGTGAAGTCCTGGATATTGAGGGACTCATCAAGCAACACGAGATTCACGAAAAGGTCATTTTTTACGGGGTGGAAGACATTGTCACCCGCAATCCCATCTGGCGGATTTTCAGTCTGATCAAGCGGATCACGCCGAATTTCGTTCAGTTCAGCAAACTGCCTCCCAGCCGATTGCAGGGCATTGTCACCCGTGTCGAAATGTGACAAGCCGTCTGAATTTTTTCACTTGAGGATTCGATTGCCCTGAAAGGGGAGAAATGTTTTGCCGAGGGTTATCGGCGCGCAGAGAGGGTGTCGATGGTTGTCACTGAAAACAGGCATATCGGATCTGATTTCCTTTGAGCGTGCCGTGCCCCTCCTTCTTTGCGGCGGCGTGAAAATGTTTAACCGTCCGCCAGAACCTTCTCAATGTCCAAAAGTGTTATCACGCCGTCTTGCATTTTGGCCATGCCCGTGATGAAGGCGGTATTGATCTCGGTCCCGAAGGACGGGGTATCTTCGATGATCGCTTCCTTGATGTCCGCGACGGCCAAGACCGCATCGGTGATCATGCCGATTCGCGTGGATCCGCCATGTCCCGCGACGTCCACGACGATGATGCACATCCGGTCGTGGTATTCAATCGCCGTCATCCCGAGTTTGAGGCGCAAATCCACAATTGGGATGACTTGACCCCGCAGGTTGATCACGCCCTTGATGTAGGCCGGCAGTTGCGGCATCGTGCGGATCGGCTGCATGCGGATGATTTCCCGAACGTCGAGGACGGGAACGCCGTAACGTTCTTCGTCGAGCTTGAAGATGATGTATTTCCCTTCCCGGCTGGATTCGACAAGGATTTTATCCTTCAAGCCGAATTTCGGCGCCGGGGCCGGTTTACAAGGCGCGGGTTCCTTTTCCGAAATGACCTCGGCCGCGGCGACGCTCTTCGCGGCAGGCATGGACGCTTTGCAGGCGGCGTCGGCGAAGCGGAGATCGACGAATTTTTCCAAGTCGATGATGCCGCCGATGTTCATTTGGTCTTTCATGAAGCGCTGAATGGTGTCGAGGTCTTCCATCACCGGGTATAAATTGTCCGTCGTGATCCCGTTGGGCTCGGTGAGAACACGGTGCAACAGCGTCGAATCCAGACCGATTTTCTTTTCCGGATCCAAAAAGCCCGTTGCGATTTCGGCGGAGGCTTGGGGGTGGGCGACGATAAATTTCCCCGAATCCACCATCATCTGGGTGAATTCATAAACGGCGTCTGTGTGACGCTGGAGAAATTCATCACGGAAGACCACCACGCAACAGGGATGCTGATCCCAGATCTCACTGGAAATGATCTGCCGTTCGGCGATCCCCGCGGCGACGGCACGGGAGCCGATGGGCTCAGCGACCATAAACCCGCAGGCGTTGGGGGTTTCAGCCAAGAAGGAAGGCATATTCACCGGGGCGCAGACTTCGAAGACCATGTTGACCGCGCGGGCGCCGACGACCCCCGGCTTGAGTCCCATTTCGGAGAAATATTTGAAAGCCAGCATGTTGTGAATCGACATGCGGTGGGGGATGAAAAAGACTTTGTGTTTGAAAAACTGCTGATAAGGTTTGCGGTATTCCATGACCTTGTTGCGCACCATCAAGCTGCCGTTGCGGTGCGCGAAAAGGACCAGCTTGATCGGGACGCCGTAATTGAACAGATCCATGGCGATGGGCGCCAGAATGCAGGCCGCGTCGACCTGCCCGCGTTCAAGCGCCTGCTCCACGAGGTTCCAGCTCATCATGCACTGCGTTTGCAGCGCGAAAGTCCGGGGGGTGACCCGGTTGGTCTCGATGTGATGTTTAAGCACCCCTAACGCCAAATGATCGGTAATCTGAATGTGCGCCACTTTCAAAATCGCCCGGCCGTCAGCCGACGTCCGGGGAGGGGCTTGGGCGGCTTGAACGGGAACTTCTTTTTCAATGCCGAAAATTTCCTCAATTTTACTTTTCAGTTCATCCGGAGAAAACGGTTTGGTCACGACACCGGATGCGCCTGCCTCCAAGGCTTGCTTGACATACATCTTGTCCCCTTGGCCGGTTGCCATTAGAAATGCCGTGTTTTGGTAGGCCTCATGGCTCCGCATGAAGTTGAGGACATCCAGTCCGGATTTGTTGGGCATATTCCAGTCGGAAATAACGAGGCGGATGTCGCCTTCCGATTCCAGTTTTTCAATGGCTTGGAGGCCGTCGACCGCTTCAATGACGTTTTGATATCCGATCTGTTGGAGGATTTTGAGTTCCATCTTGCGCATGGTGGCGCCGTCTTCGGCCAAAAGAATTTTTATATTTGGATCGATCCTCATAAAAGTCTCTCTCTTTTCAATATTTTGGATTTCATAAACCCTTTAAAAAACGCACTACGACATATTCTAAGATGTAATCGACATCCTGGCGGAGAACTTTAGAAAATTGTTCAAAGAAAAACATAATATTATCAGTTAGTTGGCTTAGCTGATGAGGATTTTGCCCATTTTCATTTTCACAAGCGCTCTGACCTCGCCCGGGGTCGCGGGCGTCGCGTTTGGCGCTCACCTGAGCCCATTTTTCTTTTTAGAAAAAAATCGTCGTTTTCCCGCCTCGGGGGCAAGAAAGCATTGCACTTAAGACGAAACAAGGTTATTGAAGGCATAGGCAACGTCGACAGGCAATGCGGATTGACTCGGTTGCATTTCTGCCTTCTTTTTTCCTCCCGTGCGCATCAAGCTTCGAATGATGCCCTGTGACGGTGAAGACGCTATGAAAATCCGGCCGACTCGGCCGAGAATCGTCTGTGGGGGTCCCCCTTGAAAAAAATCAGCAAAACGGAAGGAGGCGCATGACAACATACAAAGACCGTGTTGTGTCGGTACAGACGGCCATCGGGGCGATTTCCCGTGGGAAAAGGGTGTTCATCGGTTCTTTTTGTGGAGAACCGCAATATCTTGTCGGAGCCTTGGTTGATCGCACGGATCATTTCTCCGATGTGGAAGTCGTGCGATTGCTCAATTTGGAAGGATCGCTTATGGGGCTGGTGGCGGAAGAAACCAAAGGCCGCAGCTATTCGGTTCGGTCCATTTATCAAGGATCGGGCATGATGTCCGGTCTCAAAGCGTCGCGTCGTTTTTTGACCCCCATGAATTTATATGCCGTTCCCGCCCTGTTTGCGAAACGGCACCTCCCCATTTCCTGCGCCTTGATTCAAGTGACCCCGCCTGATGAATTCGGGTGGCTGAATTTGGGCGTTTCCGTGGATATCACGCTGGCGGCGGCTCAGGCGGCTGATTGCGTGATCGCCCAGGTGAATCCTCAAATGCCGTCGGTTCCCGGCTACGGCCTGATTCACGTCAAGGATGTCAACTATTTTGTGGAACGGGAAGAGGAGCTGCTGACGACCTACCCCCTTCCGGAGCTTCAAGGGGCCGATCGTATTGCGAGGCTTCTTGCCAACCTGGTTGAAGATGGCGCGACGCTGTCAATCAGCCCGGGGTTTACGACCGAGTTGATGGTCGCCGCTCTCGGGGATAAAAAAGATTTGGGCATCCATTCGCTTTGGATTCTCGATGGCATGCGCGAGCTCATGTTGCGCGGCGTGATTTCCAACCGTAAAAAGGGATTCAATGAAGGTAAGATGGTGGCCTCGGGTGCGATTGGATCCAATGAATTGTATCGTTTTTTAAACGGCAACCCCGCGGTGGAATTTCGGCCCTGCGATTTTGTCAGCAATCCCGCCGTCATCGCGCGGCACAACAAGATGACGGCGATCAGCCGTGTGGCATGCGTGGATCTCAAAGGGCAGGTGGCCGCCGACGGTTTGCCGCAAAATCATTTTGCCGACGTGGCGGGGCTGGTGGATTTTAGTCGAGGGGCCGCCATGTGGCCGGGTGGAAAATCCATCGTCGTCTTGGCGTCGACGAGTGATGATCGGCGGGAAAGCAATATTGTGCCGGAGTTGGCGTCAGGCACCGTCGCTGTTTCCGCCGCGGATGTGACGTACGTGGTGACCGAATACGGGGCCGTGAATCTCTTCGGCAAAAACGTTCAGGAACGTGCTATGGCGATGATCAGTGTGGCCCATCCCGATTTTCGCCAGCGCCTCTTCGATCAGGCGGTGGCGGCCGGCCTGATCGGACGGGACCGAACGTTGCACGATTCGCTTTTTGGCGTCTATCCGACCGGGCTCGAGGAGGTGCTTGAAATCGACGGCCAACGCGTCACGCTACGTCCCGTCAAATCGAGCGACGATCGCTTGATTCAAGAGCATTTCTACGAGATGGATGAAAAGGATATCGCGAAGCGTTTCTTCGCCAATCGCCGCCATTTTTACTGGGATGAAATGAAAGACATGTTTATTGTCGACTACATCCGAAACTTTTCCGCCGTCGCCTATCTGGGAGAAGAGGGCCATGGACGGATCATCGGCATCGGCGGCTATTTTGGAGAAGGGGGCGGGGTGGGAGAGGTGGCCTATTCCGTGTCGCGCGATTGGCAGGGGAGGGGCATTGCCTCGAGGCTGCAGCAAAAAGTTTTGGAAGCCGCCCAACAAAACGGCCTCATCGGGCTGGACGCGTTGGTCCTCAAGGAAAATCTGTCCATGTTGAGCTTGTTTAAAAAAATGCCTTATCGGATTCACACGTCGTTTGAAGAGGGGGTGCTGACGCTGAAGTGCCGGTTCAACGAGCCTGCGTGAACCGCCATGGGATGGGGCCGACGCGGTTTTTTCGCGTCTTGAAAAATCACGGTCGATCGGGTATAAAATCCCGCCATTAAAAATGCGACGGAGGAAGCGGACATGAAGCCCAGTGAGAAAGAAGAAGAATATTATGCGAGACAGGAATACGAAAAGAAGAAAAAGCTCCAAGAGCAGAAGATGACGATGTTGAAGGAGGAGGAGAAAAAGAAACTCAAAGAACTTCATTTCATGAAATGCCCAAAATGTGGAATGGATTTGATCGAAATCGATTACAAGAACATTAAAATCGACAAGTGCTCCGGCTGCGAGGGGGTGTGGCTGGACGCCGGTGAGCTCGAAACGGTTTCCGCTATGGAAAAAGGCGGTCTCGATAAACTCTTCAGTGTCTTCAGAAAATAAGACCCTTTCTTTGGAAAAGCGAGAAGGGAGCCGGTTGAAGGCTCCCTTCTCGCTTTAGCCGCCTCTTTGTTGACTCCTTCTCAAAATGTGATATAGCAGCACGCTATTGTGAAAAAAACCGAAAGAAGGATTCATCGATGACGACACC
>CAZPTW010000208.1:0-5944 GCA_964589235.1 uncultured Smithella sp.
GAAGTACCAGCAAAACATGATCGTCAGACCGATGACAATGAGGGTGAGATAGTAAAACGGCGTCAACTTCGCCAAAGGAATGGTCGTCAATCCCAAGCCCAAATCCGGCCGGGTGATGCTCAATCCGTCGTCGCCGCCGGTGACGGCGTGCCACTTGGTGGCGATCGCGTAGAAGATGGCGTTGAAGGCCAAAGTGAGCAGCGCGAAGTAAGACCCTTTATGCCGTAAGAGCAGCGCTCCCAAAACAAGACCGGCGATGAGCGTACCCGCCAGGCTGATCAAGATCGCGCTCCAGAGGGACAGCCCGGGGATATGGATGATTGCAATCGCCGTCAAGAAAGCGCCAAGCCCGAAGAAGGCGGCATGGCCGAAAGAGAGAAGTCCCGCGTACCCGAGCAAGAGGTTGTAGCTTACGGCGTACAGCGCGAAGATGACGATCTCGTTGAGCATGTTGAGATGATATTGTTTGAGGAGGACGGGCATGAAAGCGCCCGCAACAAATAACGCCGCGATCACCACAATGGAGGGGGTGCTGGTTTTCATCAGGTTTCCTCCCCAAAAAGTCCGGAAGGTTTAACGATCAAAACGGCCGCCATGAGCAGATAAACCAAGGCCATGGATAATTTTGGAAAGAGCAGCACCCCGAACGATTGAAGCTGCCCGATCAAAAGCGAGGCGACGACGGCGCCGCCTAGACTCCCAAAGCCGCCGACGACAATGACGACGAAAGCGTCGATTAAAATCTCCTGAGCCATTCCCGGAAACGTGGAGAGAAGCGGGCCGGCAATGACGCCCGCCAATCCGGAAAGGGCCGACCCGAACGCGAAGACACCCATGAAGACGAGTGGAACGTTGACGCCCAGCGTGTTGGTCATTTCGCTGTCGTTGACGGCTGCGCGAAGGATAATGCCCAAGCGGGTTTTGTAAAGGATGCCCGCCATGAGGGCGCCCACGCCGACGGCGCAGATGAAGATGAAGATGCGGTAGACAGGGTAGGTGATTCCGAACAAGGAAACGGTTCTGCTCAAAAAACCGGTGATCTTGACGGCCAGCGGGTAATTCCCCCAGTACCACTTGACCAGCTCGGTGATGATGTAGGCCAGACCGAATGTCAGAAGCAGTTCCTGGACGTGGCCGAACCGGTGTACGCGCCTCAGGAGCAGCCGCTCGATGAGCGCCCCGATGACGAAGAGGATCAAAGGGCAGATCATCAGCGCCATCCAGAATTCACCGGTCATCTGCATGATGATCGTGTAGGAGAAATAAGCGCCCAGCATGTAAAGCGCCGCGTGAGCGAAATTCAAGACGTTCATCATACCGAAGATCAGGGTGAGACCGGCCGACACGAGAAACAGAAGTCCGGCGTAAGCCAGCCCATGGAGAAAAAAGACGGGAATATCGTTCATGTCTTTTCCTTTCTGATGCAGTCACTCTCTCGGGCGAGAGAGACCCTCCTTGGACATGACCGCTGCCTTTTTTTATTTTTCGCCGGGATTGAAGATGACCATGAAACACTTGGCGGGCTTTTTCCCCAAGGCTTCTCCAAAATGGGGAACGCTCGAGTCAAAGTAGACACAGTCACCTTCTTCGGCTATAAAATCCTCCGATCCATGGCGGAATTTCATTGTCCCTTCCAGAACGAAAAGTAATTCCTGGCCTTTGTGCTGATAGAGGGTTCGCTTCTTCGGATGGATGGGGAGTGTCAAGATGAAGGGGTCCATGGCCTTGTTGTTGAATTGATGCGCGACGGCTTCGTAAGAATATTCGTTGCTCGAGCCGGGTCGGCTGACTTGAAGCCTTTCATGTTTTTTGATCAGACAAATAGAAGACGACGGTTTGCTTTCTCCCAGAAGCGTGGAGATTTGAACGTCCAGCGCTCGGGCGATAATGCCCAGGGTGGAGACGGGCGGGGCTTTAGGGGATTTTTCGACCTTTGAGAGGTACCCTTTGGTGAAACCGGTTTCGGCGGCAAGCGCATCGAGGGTCACACGTTTTTCGGTCCGAATCCACTTGATCCTTTTTCCGATTTCCGCTTCGTTGAAGGCGGGGGTCTGATTCATCGCCGGAAAAATCTCCCTTCTGAGGCTTGTCGACGGCGGCCGTTTGTCGGGCCGGCATCGAAACGCGGTTTTTTGCTTGTCACGAGTGTTTTCTTTTAGGAAACTTTTATTTCATAATGGTAAACATTTGTCAAGGGGAATTTTTGTTGATCGATATCGCGGTTGCTTTCATTCCGTTCGATCATCAGGCTCGGCCCATGGGGGCGATAGGGGGATGTCGATCATCACCCGTTCATGATTCAACTTTTCGCTGAAGTGTGCTATGAGTCGTTAAACAGACAAACAATCGGAAAGGGGAGGTTCGTGACGGCCGGAAGATGAAATTCGCCGGTTCAGGAGGGTGCGCTATGATTGAAAAGACATCCCGACGGAATGAGTTGGTGAAAACCACGCGATTCACCTTGAACATATCCCGTCATCACGCCGTCTCCGTGGCGATATCCCAATCGGATCGGCTTGAACCCGCGGCGGTCGTTCTCATCGCTCATGGCGCGGGAAACGATATGGAGCATCCTCTGCTGGTGTCTTTGGGGGATGATCTGGCGACGGCGGGCTATCGGGCGATTCGCTTCAATTTTCCCTACGCGGAGCGCAAGCTCAAAACCCCGGACACGCAGGACGTTTTGGAGGAGACCTGGCAAAGCGTTTATGATTTCGTCATCGCCCGGTCGGGGGCTAAACCGCCTGGGGTTTTTACCGCTGGAAAATCCATGGGGGGACGCGTGGCTTCCGAGATGCTGGCGAAAGGCGTGTTGAGGGCCGACGGGATGGTTTTTTTAGGGTATCCGCTTCATCCTCCGGGACGACAAGATAAATGCCGTGATCGGCATCTGTATGAGATCAGTGTTCCGATGCTTTTTTTCGTCGGCACGCGTGATCCATTGTGCGACGTGAATTCGCTCAAAAGGGTTTTGAGTCGTCTTTCGCCTCGCCCGACATTGGAGATGATCGAGGGGGGCGATCACTCCTTTGAGCCGCCGGAGGCGTTTGCGACCTCCCGCATTCAGACGTATCAAAAGATCGCGGCCAAAACGATCGCATGGATGCGCAAACAGGGTCTTTCAAATGAAGATGGTCCATCAAGCGGGTGACCGACAAGGCATTGGACGGCCGATGGAACGACGGACAACAAAACAGGAAAGGAGAGAGTATGACGGTTCGAATCAGCGCGCAGGAAATTTCATATCCGCATTTGAATCAAAAAGAACTGACGGGGGATATCTGGTTTTACCGGGAGGAGTGCCGCTATCTACGCGAGGCTTGGGTCATCCATCCGAAAAATTACAATCCGGAATCGCTCATCGACAACACGGATCCGAAGAATTATTTCGGATCGGAAGGTTTGTTTTCCATTCCCAGTTCCTTCTACATGGAACCGTCCTTGAGCAGCGATTCCGACGCCAACCGTTATACGCACTTCAACGCGGTGGACGCCGTCATTTGTTACAATCAGTTGGCTTTTATCCAGGGGATAGAAGGTGGAATGCGGGCGTTGCTGCCCTACCACCGATTGGGGATCGACGTGGAGAGTTTAAGAACCGTCAAGACCACCATCAATATGCTCATCGCCAAAATGAGCATGACGTTTGTCCGTCCGATCGATCCCACCGACTTCACGGGTCGGATCACCATCAACACGATGTATTTCCACAAGGGGCTGCCGTTTGCCGAGACGGAGTTCAGTTTCGAGGATAAAAAAGGAGGACTGGCTGTCGGTTCCGCGAGACTTGTCACCTTTGTGCATCATCTCAAAGGCTAGACAGGGGCGGTGGCGGCTTTTAATTCCGAAAAGGAGGGAAGATAGGGATGGCTGAGCCGATGAAAGTGGTTTTGAAGATCGTGTCGGTCAAGGGCACCTGCGCGGCGGGTCACAAAGCCGGGGAGGAATTCGACTTGAGCCGGGATTTTACGCTCGGGTTTTCAGGTCAAGGACGAACCATTTGTCCGTCTGCCTTTTATGCGGCCTTTCCGGCCTGGCGCGTCTTGCGTTTCGGGGGTGAATTCCCTTGGGAACCGGACAAAGATAAAACCTGTATCGCCTGTCCGGACCCTCTCAACCCCGTCGTGATGGAGTTGCGAAGAATCCGGGCATAGAAATCCCTGACGCGGGTCGTGGAAACCGGCCGCTTCGGGGGTCTATTTTTCTGGAGCGCCTCCCGTGTCGACACGGTTGAAGCGCCCGAAACCGATTTCCCGGGCATACGAAAACTGCCGCCGCCAGGGGATGTCGGGGTGAACCCTTTCGAAGCGTTCAGGACCGATGATCCTAAGCGATGCGGCATCGAGTTCCACAGGATCCTTGCCGCCCGCGAATCCAAGATCGGGGCTCAAGGACGGATGACGGCCCGGCAGACAATCGCAATCGGCGACAATGTTGATCAGCGCGTTGACGGCGATGGATTTGTCTTTGATTTTTTTCCAGACGGCGGCGGCGGTTTCAACGAGTTTTTCCTGGAAAACCAAAGGGTCCGAGCCCCAAAAGATTTCCAAGGCCAAGTCAGGACACATCGCGACGCACTGCGCGCAGCCGATACACCGATCGAGATCGTATGTCGGATAGTCCGGGTTGGAGATGGACGCGGCGTGAGTCGGACAGACCTCGGCGCAGATGCCGCATCGCGTGCAGATATCCCGATGAAGAACGGGGTGATAATCGGCGTGCATGCGCTGCTTTTGCGCCCGGGAGGCAAAGCCCATGGACAGATTCTTGATGGCGCCGCCGAACAGCGAGGCCAGATGACCCTTGACATGGGAGAAGATGACAAATCCTTCGGTCCGCTCGAAAATATCGGCGACTTCAACGGTTTCGAAATGTTTGTAGCCGGCTGTCAGCGTGACGACGGAATGACCGTCGGGGCCGTCGGCGATGACGATGGGACAGCCCAAAAAATCTTGCGTGTAGCCGTGTTCATAAGCCGTTTGCAGCGAATCCGCCGCCGTGCGTCTTCCGCCCGAGTACAGAACCGTCGTATCAAAAACAAAGGGTTTGAGGTTTTGGTCCAGAAGCCAGCGGGCGATCTCCCGGGCGTAGTCCGGGGGCAGAAATCCCTCGTTTCTCCGCTCACCCCAGTGCAGCTTGATACCGATCCGGTCTCCCGGGGTGAAGGGCGGTTCGATTTGTTCCAGCACTTTTCTCAGCGCGACGACATACGGCTTGATTTCCCCTTTTATGTCTTCAAAGATCACTGACATGATACACCTCTTCTCCTGTGTAATGATGACCCATCGAGGGACAAAAACAACCACCGCCCATCCTATCACAAATTTGTTTTAAATGTTCTCCATCGATATTCAAAATACGTTTAAAAAAAAGCGAAACGCAGGGAGCATGGCGGCCGTTTCCGAGCGGTGATCGGTCTGTCTCAAAAACCATAACGCTTTCCGGGTGTTCTTTTTATCGCTTGACCTCTCCATCCAAGGTGACTATGGTTTGGCAAAATATTTGGAGGCAAGCGGTATGTCAATCATGAGTTGGACGAAAAAAGAGGATGTCGCCATTCTTTCGATGACCAATGGCGAAAACCGGCATAATCTGAACTTCTCACAGGCTTTTAACTCGCTTTTAGATGAGATCGTGGCGGATGAATCGGTCAAGGCTTTGATCGTGACCTCCAGCGACGAGAAAAATTTTTCACAAGGAATCGATGTCGAGTGGATCATGAAAAAAATGCAGGAAAAAGACAAAAAGTCTCTCGACGACTTCATCTTGGGGATGAACGAGGTCTTCAAAAAACTCTTGACCATTCCCATTCCGACCATTGCCGCGATCAACGGTCACGCCTACGGCAACGGATCGATTCTTTCTTGTGCCTGCGATTTCCGTTTTATGCGTTCCGATAAGGGGTTTTTCTGTTTTCCCGAAGTCAATATCGGTATTCCCTTCC
>CAZPTW010000209.1:0-5938 GCA_964589235.1 uncultured Smithella sp.
CAAAACCGATTTGCAGATCATCCGGGAGGTCAAGCAGTATTTTTACGGTCATGTTTTCGCCAAAAAGCTTCATGCCCTGGGAAATGAGACGTTGCAGCGCTTTGAAGCCACGCAGGCCGTCACGGAGAGCGTCTATCGGCACGGCTCGGGGAAAGTGAAAAAAACGGACTATCTGCGGTCGAAAATGATGACCGCGACGATCCGTTCGGTGGTCGAGCTTTTGAAATCCAATGAGGAGCTTTCCAAATCCGCCCTGGCCCACGTCATGGGGATTCCCTGGAATACGCCCATCGCCGTGAGCCAAGCGGACATTCCGTTTGCGACCGTCAGCGGCGATCTTGACCGATGGGTGGCCCAGGCGCAAAAGAACAACCCCCAAGTCAACCAGGTGCGCCTGGGTCTTGCCGCCGGGGAAGGAAAAATCGCCGAGGCCCGCGCCGGCCATCTGCCGGTCATCGCGTTTTTTGGAAATCTCACCCGTCTGGATAACACCTACGACGGCGGTTTGATCACCGATGAGAACCGACATGCCTGGCAGATCGGCGTTTCCATAGAACTGCCGATTTTCAACGGCTGGCGGACCAGCCGGGAAGTGCAGGAGGCGAAACTCAAACTCGAAAAGCTCAAACAGGAAAGTCTCCTGTTGCAAGAGGGGGTCGCCCTTCAGGTCAAGAATTCATTTTTGCAGATGGCGCGCTTTCAGGGGCAGGTCACCGCGTTGAAAGAGGCCTTGGCCGCGGCGGCGGAAAACCGGGACTTGAATGTCCGCGCCTACGCGCAGGAATTGGTCGAAACCAAAGATGTCATCGAAGCGCAGTTGATCGAATTCATTCTACACGGCCAATATCTCAAGGCCCTCTACGATCATCGGCTGAATGTGGACGAATTGGAATATCTCGTCGGAACGAGTCTCTATGAAAACCGCTAGATTTCTTGTGTTCTTGCTCATGGTGGCCCAGGCGTTTTGTCTATTGGGGCCGGTCACCCAAGCGGCGGCCCCCAAAACGCTCTGCCGTGTCGGATATTCCATGCACACCATGTCCGATGTGGATCCGAAAGACGCGGAAGCCGCCCTTCGGGTCTGGGTCAATGAACTGGCCGCCCAATATGATTTCCATGTCGACATCAAAATGTACAAAGACGTCGAGGAGCTGGTCAAGGATTTTCATCGACGGAAACTGGATTTTATCGTGCTCAACAGCGTCGATTATCTGCGCCAAAGCGGGGCTTTGAAAGCCGGCCCGGATGTGACACAGATCCGCAATGGGAAAGCCACCGTGAAATACGTGGTGCTGGTCGGCGATCGCGCGGCGCAGGGGGCGATCGAAGGCATGAAACAGAAGAAGCTTGCCGTCGCCCGAGGCCATTCTCTGGGGAGAATATTTTTGGATGTGTGGCTCATGCGAAACAAGCTTCAACCTGCCGAACGCTTTTTTTCAGACATTCAGGAGAAAAGCAAAGATGCGCAGGCGATCCTGGACACGTTCTTTGGACGGTCGGACGCCTGCCTTGTGACCGAGGCCGCCTACAAGATGATGGTGGAACTCAATCCTCAGGTGGGCAAAAAGCTTCGGGTTGTCGCCGAATCTCCGGAGTTGGTGGCCTCCGTCGGCGTTTTCCACCCGGACTATCCCCAGGAGTTGAGGCAACGGGCGATCAAAGGCATGAGCAGCGATTACATGCAGCATGAACGGGGCAAACAGATCATTCTCCTTTTCAATGTCGAAAGAATGGAGAGGATTTCCGACCATCAATTCGCAAGTGTTCAGAGATTGATCGCCGACCACGAGCGGCTCAAACCGACGCCTTAGCGTCCGCTTCGCGGGACAAGGGGGCTTACGGATGAAAAAAAACGGCCCGGACGGGTGTGAAAAAAGAAAATCGCGCATAGGGTGGACAAACCATGGAAATGACGTTGGAGAAGACGGTCCGTCAAGCAAAGAAACGAAAGGCGGTGGCCGGTTTCATCGCGGCGGTGTGGATCACGGGCTTTCCCGTCTGGACAAGTTCCGCTGCGGAGGTCGAGCCCATTCCGTGCAAGATCGGGTATTCAATCAAAACCATCGTGGATGTCGACGCCCGGGACATGGAGGCCGCCTTCCGGGTCTGGTCCCGTGAGCTTGCCGCCCAATATGGTTTCCGGGTCGACACGGTTCTGTATGATTCCACCGACAAGCTGATCGCGGATTTCAGGAGCAAAAAACTGGATTTCGCGGCGGTCACCAGTCTGGAATTCCTGCGCGTCGCCAAGGTGATCAACGTGAAGCCGGAAGTGACCCAGTGTCGAAACGGCAAATCTTTCGTGAAGTACCTGTTGCTGGTATCCGCCGAGGAGCGGAAGAAAGGACTGGCGGGTTTGAAAAGCAAAAGGCTTTCTCTTCCCAAAGGCAATGCTCTGGCGTCTGTGTTTCTGGATGCAAATCTGATGAAGGCCGGTCTGCCGGCCTCCGGTACTTTCTTTTCCGATATCCGGGAAAGAGGGAAAGAAACCCAGGCCGTTTTGGATGTCTTTTTCGGGCAAGCCGATGCCTGCGTCGTTTCGGAAGACGCTTTTCGCGTCATGAAAGAAATGAATCCCCAAATCGGAGACAAACTTCATGTCGCCGCCGAATCGCAGGCGCTCATCACGTCGATCGGTTTTTTCCGGCCGGACTGGCCTGAAGCGTATAAAAGAAGGGGCATCGAGGCGATGCGAAGCGACGCGTTCAAACGCCATGAGCGGGGACGGCAGATCATGCTGTTGCTCAACGTCGAGAGAATCGACGTGATCACCGACGATCAGCTCAAGGAGACGCGGGCGCTTTTGGCCGAGTATGAGCGCCTGAAAAAAAACCGGTGACGATCAAAGGCAAGGCAGGCGGTTTTTATGGTCCATCTTTTTCAAAATATCAGAGCCTGGACAAAGCGGCGAGGGATCTTCGTCCGCACCTTCGCCGTCATGATGATTTTGTCCGTTGTTTTGATCAGCCTTTTCGCCTTGATGATCATCCCCCGAGAAAAAGCGGCGATTCTCGAAAGCATGAAATCGCAAGCCAAGAACATCGCCGCATCCATTTCGCAAGCCACCGCGACCGCCTATCTCAACGGCGATTACGGGGCGGTCGTGGAGCACCACATGCAGATTTTGTCCAAGAGCCGCGATATTCTCTACATCATCGCGGTTCGCCAAAACGGCTTCACGATCGTCAATAGGCCGAACCGATGGGAGACCAAAGACGCGCCCGACACGGCGTGGGTGGGTCGCGAGTTGTCCCTGCGCGACGGGATCATTCCAAGTTCACTGGTTAAGACGGAGGTCTACCACTTCGGGATTCCGCTTCAATTTTCCGGCTACGACTGGGGAAATCTGTATCTGGGCATTTCGCTGGAGACTTATCACGAGCAGATCAAGCACACCTACCTGGTGATTTTTTACCTCAGTGCGCTTTGCCTGGTGATCGCGGCGCTCATGTCTTATGTGTTCGCCAGACGCCTGACGGAACCGATCCGTACCTTGCGCCGGACGACGTACCGGATCATGCAAGGCGATTGGACGGCGCGCGCCGCCGTCCCCCAGTATGATGAGGTTGGCGAACTGGCCGCGTCTTTCAACCGAATGACCGATCGGATGGTGGCCTCTCAAAAAAGCATCCAAAACGCCTATGAAGAACTCAAGAAGTATCGGAAGAATTTAGAAGGTCTGGTGCACGTGCGGACAGAGGAATTGACGGTGGCCAATCGCAAGCTCCAAATGGAACTGGCCGAGCGTCGGAAGGCCGAACAGGCGCTGGCCGAATCGGAAAAACGTTACCGCGTCATTTTTGAAACCGCCGGCAACGCCAACATGATCGTCGAGTCGGACCAGACCATCTCCATGATCAACAAGGCTTTTGAAAAATTGTCCGGTTGGTCGAAGGCCGACGTGGAGGGTCGAAAAAAATGGGGGGATTTTTTTGCCGCCGGTGATTACTGGAAAATCCTGCGCCGGCAGGCCAAACACGGCGAAAAGCACGCCCACAGCGACCCGGAGGACTACGAAGCGTCTTTTGTCGGCCGAGACGGTCAAGCCCGCCGCGTGTATATGGCGAATTCCGAAATTCCCGGAACGGGACAGACGATCATTTCCCTTTTGGATTTAACGGAGATCAAAAAGCTCGAGGCGCAGCTGCTTCAGTCGCAGAAGATGGAGGCGATCGGACAACTTGCCGGCGGTGTCGCGCATGATTTCAACAACATTCTCACCGCGATCATCGGATTCGCGAGCCTCATGAAAATGAACGCCAAAAACGACCCGCAATGGATGACCTACATCGATCCTATCCTGAGCTCCGCGGAACGGGGCTCCCAGCTGACGCAAGGGCTTTTGGCCTTCAGCCGCAAGCAGATCATCGAACCGCGGCACGTGGATATCAATGAGATCATCCGCAAGCTGGAGCATTTGCTCGTCCGTCTCCTGGGCGAAGAGATTCAGCTGAACATCGCGCTGAGCGAAGAGCCGGTGACGATTTTCGCCGACATCGGCCAGATGGAGCAGATCATCATCAATCTGTCGACCAATGCCCGCGACGCCATGCCTGAAGGCGGCATGTTGTCCATCGTCACGGAGACGATGACGGTGTCGGGGGAAGATGGGGTCGGGTTGACGGATCAGGACAAAAGGCCCGGGAAGTACGCGGTCATCAGCGTCTCCGACAACGGCGTCGGCATGAGCCGGGACACGGCCAGCCATATCTTCGAACCGTTTTACACCACCAAAGAGGTCGGAAAAGGAACGGGGCTCGGGCTTGCGATCGTCTATGGCGTCGTCAAGCAGCACAACGGGTATATCGATGTCTCAAGCGAGCTGGGGGTGGGAACCACTTTCAAGATTTATCTCCCGCTTGTCAAGGCAATGGCCGAAGAGCCGCCGTCCGGGCCGCAAACACCGCAGAGAGGCACGGAGACGATTCTGGTCGCGGAAGACGATGATGTGACCCGTGAACTGTCCCGGTTGGTGCTGGAAAAATTCGGATACCGGGTGATCGAGGCGTTCGACGGCGAGGACGCGGTCGAAAAATTCGGGCGGCATCACAGACGAATCGACCTGGTTTTGATGGATGTCGTCATGCCCAAGCTCAACGGCAAGGCCGCCTTCGAGGCGATGCAGAGAATCAACCCCAAGGTCAAGGTGCTCTTTATCAGCGGGTACACGGCGGACATCATTCATAAGAAGGGCATCTTCGAAAGCCACATCCACTTCATCGCCAAGCCGGTGACCCCCGAGGCGTTGACCCGAAAAATCCGTGAGGTGATCGATGGGGAAAATACGCCTTCAGGACAGTAGGACTTCGATATCCTCGCGCCTCAAGCTTGAAAGCAGGCTTATGTCTTCCCGGATGAGCGCGGCGAATAAATCCCGTTTGCTTTGTTGCAATTCCAGGACACGTTCCTCCACGGTGTTGCGCGTGATCAGCCGGTAGGCGAAGACCTGTTGGGTCTGTCCGATCCGGTGGGTGCGGTCGATGGCCTGCGCCTCCACCGCCGGATTCCACCAAGGATCCAAAAGATACACGTATTCCGCCGCTGTCAGATTGAGGCCCAGTCCCCCCGCCCGAAGGCTGATGAGAAAAATCGGCGCGTCCTGTTCTTCTTGAAAGGCGCGCACGAGTTTCTCGCGGTCTTTGGTTTTCCCGTCCAGGTAGAGATATTTATGGCCGTTTTCGTCCAAGTGGTGTTTGACGATGGTCAAAAAACTGGTGAACTGGGAGAAAACGAGCGCTTTGTGGCCTTCCTCCAGGATTTCGGCCAGCTGCGGAAGCAGAAATTCCGTCTTGGCGCTTGCCGAATTCTTCCATTGGTCGTCGAGCAGCCCTGGATGACAGGCCGCTTGGCGCAGCCTCAGGAGCGCCTCCAGGATGTGCATTTTGGACTCACCGATGCCGTCGCGATCGATTTGCCCAAGGAGGGTCCGCCGGTAATG
>CAZPTW010000210.1:0-5935 GCA_964589235.1 uncultured Smithella sp.
GGAGCTTCCAGCATCTCTGTTTGGATGGGGCCGGGGCAGACCGCGTTGACCCGGATATTTTTGTGCGCGTATTCCAGCGCGGCGGTTTTGGTCAGGCCCAGAATACCGTGTTTGCTCGCGCAATAGGCAGCTAATCCATATTCGCCTGTCATTCCCAGGATGGAGGCCGTATTGACGATGACCCCCCCGCCTTGCTTGATCATGGCGGCGAGCTCATGCCGCATACAAAGCCAGGTTCCCCGGAGGTTGGTGTTGAGAATGTTATCCCATTCGTCTTCCGAAATCTTGGCGGCAGGAGGCATGGTGATAGAGCTTGTGCCGGCATTATTTACAGCGCAATCCAGTCTCCCATAGACGGCCAGGAGAGTTTCGAACAGCCGATCGATGTCGCCCGGGATCCGAATGTCCGTGCGAATGAAAGTCGCGTGACCTCCTTCCTGTTGGATAGCTTCGACATGACGGTTTCCTAAGTTTTCCCGGCGCGCGGCGATGATGACGGAGGCGCCTTCGGAGGCAAAGGCTTTTGCCGACGCGTATCCAATACCGGATGTGCCGCCTGTGACCAAAACGACCTTGTTTTCAAATCTTTTGATTTCCAACGACGAACCCTCCTGCAGTCTGATTTTGCCCGAAAAAGGGGGAAAACGAGCGGATTTTTTTTATACAAAGACAGGCTCCATGTCAATATGTTTCAGTAAAAATTATATGTAATATAAAGATATTATGCTTCTAATAATTTAAAATTCTTGACATTTTAACAAATATAATTTAATGAACTAAATGAACGTCCGTTTTATTTCATCGGCGGTCGAAACAGATGGAAACAGTCACTGCAAAAATAAATGAGGAGGTGTTTCATGATCAAAACCAGACTGTGTGAGTTGATTGGGACGAAGTATCCGATTATCCAGGCGGGCATGGGGCCTTTTTCGAACAACAACTTGGGCGTCGCGGCGGCCAATGCGGGTGTTTTGGGGCTTTTATCGACGAGCGGTTTGACCAGCAGGGACATGCAGCCGTTTGTCTACGATGCCTGGATTCGGACCGCCGAGGCCGATCCGAACGACGACATGGAAACCGCGATGGAAAAAGTCCTGAAACGGACATATCGTTTGACGAAAGACAAAGACGGGGTGTTCGGCATCAATGTCATGGTGTCGGCTGAAATGGCCAAAGAGGCCGAAATCATCATTGACAAGGCCATCGATGTCCGTGAGAAAAATCCCGAGATGAAAAAACATTTCAAGGTCATTTTCACATCGGCGGGCGATCCTGTTCCTTGGCGGGATAAAATTAAAGGGGCGGGGTTTACCTGGATGCATGTCGTGCCGTCGGTTAAGGGCGCCCAACGCTGCAAGAAGGCGGGCGTGGACGTCATCGTCGCTTCCGGGCATGAAGGTGGATTTCACACGTCTTGGGAACCGGTGCACTCGATGATTCTGCTGCCTGCGGTGGTGGACGCTGTGTCGGATGATAAGACTCTGGTTTGCGGCGCGGGTGGATTTTGCGATGGCAAGACGTTGGCCGCCGCGCTGGTCTTGGGCGCAGACGGCGCTCAGATGGGAACCCGGTTTTTGGCGACTCAAGAAAGCGATTTTCATCAGATCTGGAAAGAGGGCGTTGTTGCAGCCGGAGACCGCGGGACGCTGGTGGCGCGAGGATTTGTGGGGCCGGCGCGCTGGGTTAAAAACAAGCGAAGTGAGGAGCATGCTCTCAATACCCTCAAGAAATCACCCGGCGTGTATTTGGGGACGCCTGACGATTTTTCGACGATCGATATGGGGTTGATCGCCTACGAACTGGAGTCCATCAAAGCGGTCTATGAAGGGGACCGGGAAAAAGCGATGATGGCGGCGGGGGAATGCGCTCAGCGTATCAATGACATGCCCAAGGTCGCGGATATGGTTCAAACCATCGTCAAAGAAGCGGAAGAGATTCTGCGCGGCGTGGCGAAAAAATATCTGGTCTAGACCCCCTTTCAGACCAATGTTGAGACGCGGCGGGGGACGTCGTCCCCCACCGCGCCTCAACGATCGAACGGCCTTTCCCGATCTCGTCACAAGCGTCTCTGTCTGATCCATTTAAGCGACAAGGTGTCGAGACGGTTTTTTTTATTTCAATCGGTTCAATGACTCATCTCATAGCCGACAATTTTTCTTGATCGGTGACACTTTAAAAAGGCACCGCTCTTGAGATTCCGTCGCCAAGCGCCGCCTGCGGCGGAGGATCATGATATCCAGAGGCTTTCTCTATCCAAGCTCCCAGGCCGCGCGGGCGCCTTCCTCCGTGGCCTCGATGATGCGACGGACCATGCGGGCATCCCCCACTGTTTTGTAGGGGATACCGAGTTTTTCCAAAACGCTTTCCAAGGCATTGACCGGTTTCATGCCAGCGGCGACAACCACTTGGTCCACCGGGGACAAGACGACCGTTTCTCCATTGGCGTTGATTTCGACGGTGTTTTCACCGATCGATTTGACTTCCGAGCCAAAAAGCAGCTTGCAGTGGTTTTCGCGCAGGCGCTTGTGCAGCATATAGCCGTGCGATGTGATCATCAGAACCGGCGAGCGTTTGAGCATCTCCACGATGGTTACGCTTTTGCCTTTTTGTGTCAGGAAATCGGCCACCTCCATGCCGATGAGCGCGCCGCCGATGACCACGATGTGATCTTTCGGGGGGACTCTTCCGTCGAGGATTTGCCAGGCGTCGCAGACAAAACCCCGGTCGATTCCCGGGATCGGGGGGACAAGCTTTTCGCCGCCGGTCGCCAAGATCACGAAATCCGGTTTGCCCTCTCGTAAAATCGCCTCCGTGACGTCGGTTTCATTTTTAATGGTGACCCCTGTTTTTTTGACCTGGCCGATCAACCAGTCGATCCACTGGCCGTAAATTTCTTTATGGGGGGGGATCTGCGCGTAGCGGATCTGACCTCCGAGCATTTTTTTCTTTTCGAAAAGCGTCACGCGGTGGCCGAGGCGGTCGGCTTCGGAAGCCGCCGTCAGGCCCGCCGGGCCGGATCCAATGACCCAGACCTTTTTGGGAGAGGATGTTTTCCCCGATGGATAAATGGTTTCCAGTCCCGTCTCTGGGTTGATGGAACAGCGGATATTGCCTTCTCCCAGCATTTCTCGTTCGATGCACCCTTGGTTACAGGCGATGCATTGGCGGATGTCCTCCGTCCGTCCTTCTTTGGCTTTCACGAGAAAATCGGGATCGGCCAGAAACTGTCGCCCAAAGGCGACCAGATCCGCATCGCCTTTTGCCAGAACCGTTTCAGCGTCTGCCGGGTCGGTGAAGCGCCCGACGGCGATGACGGGAATGGACACGGCCTCCTTCATTTTTCGGGCAAGCCCGGCGTTGAATCCGGGAGGGTATTCCGCAGGCGCCTGGGTGATGCCGCCCGGGCTTCCGTGCGTTCCAAAAGAGGCGTGAAGAATATCGGCGCCCGCCTGCGCGAAATCCGGCGCGAGCGTCTGCATCTCGTCGACGCTGTAACCGCCTTTGATGAATTCCTCCGCTGAAATCCGCAGGGAAATCGGGAAGTCGGGTCCTGTTTGTCGGCGGACTTCCCGCAGAACTTCCAAAACGAAACGCGACCGCTCTTTGAGGGTTTTTCCTCCGTATTCATCTTGACGCTGATTGGAAAGAGCCGATAAGAATTGCGTCAGCAGGTAGCCATGAGCGCAGTGAATTTCCACCGCGTCGAAACCCGCCTCTCGAGCCCGACGGGCTGCGGAACCGAAAGCCGCGATGATTTCCTCGATATCCGCTTTGGTCATTTCCCGCGGGGTGCCTTTGAAAACGATGCTCGGTATCGCCGAGGGGGCGATCGCTTTTCCCTGGTTGAGCAGATAGAGACTTTCGCGGCCGCTGTGGTGCACTTGCATGGCGATTTTACATCCCGCCTGATGGGCGACTTGCGCCATTCGGCTTAGGCCGGGGATGAAACGGTCGTCGAAGGCCGCAAGTTCATGAGGCGTGACCATGCCGCTGGGATGAACGCCGGTGATTTCCGTGATGATCAGTCCGGGACCGCCTTTGGCTCTGCGTTCGAGGTAGGCTAAGTTTTCCGGGCTGACCGTGCCGTCTGCGTTTCCCAGGTTCGTGCCCATGGGGGGCATCACAACGCGGTTGGCCAGCTCCATCGATTTGATTTTGAGAGGCGATAAAATGTGTTCCAGGGTTTTCATAAATGCTCCTTGTCTTAAATTACGGATTGTTTGGGATGATGGCTTTGAGAATGGTTTCCTCCGACAAGGCGAGAAACTCTTCTCGGCTGTACCGCTTGAGATTCCAGCTTCTCAAGGGGTATAAAGAAAGCTGGAAGACCAACATATTGGCCGCAAAAAAAGGATCTCGAACGTTGAAAACTTTTTTTTCCACTCCCCGGGCGATGATTGTTTCAAAAATCGAAATGAGGTCTCCTTCTTTCTTCAAGACAATTTTCAGGAATTTTGGAGGCAAAACGCGTGTCTCCCGGTACATCATCAACACGTCGTTCATGACGTCGTGAATCATGCTCAGCAGTTGATGCAGCGCCTTTTGCAGCTGTTCTTTCGGATCTTCAATCTCCAAAATGCCTTCGCGCTTGATCCATTCCATGGCGGGATCGTGGTATGTTTCAAAGGCAAGGCAGAGGATATCCTCTTTGCTGCTGATATAATTATAGAGGTTGCCAAGATTGATCCCTGTGGCTTTGGAGATGTCACGCATGGTGGTTTGGGCATAACCTTTTTTTATGAACAGCCGCGTGGCTTTCTTGACGATTTTTGATTTTCGGTTTTCGTTGGCTTCCTGCTTCACAGGATCGATCGCCGGTTCCCTTTCTTCCATGACATGGCTCGCTTTGTCTTCGTCGCTCATATAGCTCCTTTCAGGCACGCATCCCTGTATGCGCAATATGATATCCGGTATCGGCTGATTCTCGAAAATCGAAGGGCAAAGAAAATTATTTCCCCAATAGAATCATTTTTTTCATACGCTTACGCGTAGGAATCCCCCCAACAGATGGCCGTCATTACCAGAGCGTCCATTTAAAATCAAGTCGCAACAAATAAAACATACGTTTGTTTAGCATAAGTTTGTAAATATTTGCAATAACAAAGTAAATATAAAAATAAATTTGTTGAATATTCATAAATTATTGTGTATTAGACAGCAGGTGTTGAAAGCGGCCGGCGAATCGAAGAATCGGTGCCTGACGTAAAAAATCATGACGCGATGATCGTCGGATGAATGAATCTTGAATTCATCATGGTGGGATTCAATCAAACGGAGGACGTCTGATTTTTCCGATGCGCCGTTTTTGGACGACGTGATCGATCGGTGATCGAAAAGCGGTCGTTTCGTTCAAAGACAGGATCCGTCATGACATAATGCGAGCTTATGACTCGACTCTATTTTATAGGAGGTGTCTCATGTACGAAACAAAACCCTGGGTAAAGAGTTACGATTACAATGTTCCACACACAATCCAGTATCCGCGGATTCCCGTTCCGAGTCTGGTTCACCTGGCGGCCGCCATGTATCCCCACAAGGCCGCAACCAACATGTACGGGTCGACGCTCACGTTTCGCCAGATTCGCTCTCAGGTGCTGAGAATGGCCAATGCCCTCATTCAATTCGGGGTAAAGAAGGGAGATCGAGTCGGCATTGCTCTTCCCAACTGTCCGCAGTATGTCATCGCCTATTACGCGGCGCTTTCCGCAGGGGCCATTGTCGTCAACATGAATCCTCTTTACACCTATGATGAGCTCAAGTTCATGATGCAAAACGCCGGTCTGGAAACGCTTGTGACCTTCGATATGGTGCTTCCCGTGATGAGACCCCTGGCCAAAGAACTGGGGCTCAAAAATGTGATTGTCACCAAAGTGACGGACTACATCCAAGGGATGCCGGCAAGTTCATTCAAAAGCCTGGACCTGGAAGAAGGCTG
>CAZPTW010000211.1:0-5924 GCA_964589235.1 uncultured Smithella sp.
TCCGATCTATGCGGTACTTTTTTTGATCCCCCTCCCGTTCGAAGTACAACAAGCCGCGCTGGCCCATCGATTCCAGCTTTCGCGCGGTCTCCTCGACACTCAAGCCCAACTCGATTGCCGCTTGCTCGGGCGTGTGAAAACCGCGCTTCAACCGGATGAAGATCTCCGCGTCTTCGGGGGAAAACACTTTCTTCAAAAAGGCCAGTTCCAACCCTTGTTCCGTCTTGGGATACCCCTTGGTCAAGGAGTCCAGCTTTTGCCGCAGGCGCTCGTAGATGTCTTCCATGGCTTCTCCTGGGGGCATGGAGGATCAGCGCACCGGGCCCGGAAATTTCCGGGAAGGCGCGGTTTTCCGCCGCTGCCCGAAAATGGTTTATTCCTCTTTCTTGTAATAGCCGGCCCACTTGTCGTCGATCTGTTTTTGGATCTGGGCGATCTGTTCCTCGGTCAAGACGCGAAACCGCGTCTGCGACCGGAAATACTCGCGGACGGGCACGAGCTTGCGCTTTTCCATCAGTTTTTCGGAAGCGGCGGTCAGCTTGAAGTTCCCGTCGACGATTTCGTAGAGGTCGTAGTAACCGGTTTCGACGGCGAGCCGCCCGATCTTGATGCCGTAACGCGGATCGTACCCCCACCCCGGGGGACAAGGAATGTGGATGTGGAAATATTTCGTGCCGGGCAAGTCCAGGCAATTTTTTATTTTATCGTAAAGATCCAACGGATAGGCGGCGGAACAAGCGGCGACATAACTTAAATGGTGCGCGGCCATGATGGCCGGAACGTCTTTTTTCTGCTGGAGCTTTCCTCGAAAAGGCGTGTTGGCGGTAATCGCTCCGACCGGCGTCGTCCCCGAACGCTGCACGCCGGTGTTCATGTAGCCTTCGTTGTCGTAGCAAAAGTAGATAAAATTGTCGCCTCGTTCCGCCGCGCCGGAGAGCGCCTGCAAGCCGATATCACTGGTTCCTCCGTCTCCCGCCCACGCCGCGACGGTTGTATGATGATTCCCTTTGGTCTTGAGCGCGGCCAAAACGCCAGTGGCCGCCGCGGCCGTCGAGGCAAATGTCACGTTGAGACAGGGCAATTGGGTGGAGGCCACCGGGAAAAGCCCCTGCAAAACCGTCAGGCAACTGGGGGGAACAATGAGCATAGTGTCGCGGCCTAAGGCCTTGAGGCCCACACGGTAAGCGATGGCCAGGCCGCAGCCGGCGCAAGCCCGGGTTCCCGGATGCACGAACTCTTCTTTGGGTAAGCTCAATATGGTGCTTTTTGATGTCATGAAACTCTCCTATAACTTCAACCCGATCCAGACGGGCTCTTTGGCTGTTTTACCCTCAATGGCGGCTCTGAGCGCCTGGGTCAATTCCTCCGTCCGAATGTCGCGCCCGCCGATCCCGACGATAAATTGCGACACCGACGGCAGAGGCCCCTCCCCGGCCAAATGATCGTAAAGTGCGGCTTTCAAATCCGAGGCGAGCGCCCCTTCGTAGCCATAGCTCAACGCCTTTTCGAAAACGATGGTGCCCTTCTTTCCCTTGAGCGCCAGGGAGACGGCTTCATCCGGAAAGGGCCGGTACAGGCGAATCCCCATGACGCCGACTTTGATGCCCTCTTGTCTGAGCGCGTCGACGGATACACGCAACTGATAGGTGACGGAACCGAGTCCCACGGCGACATACTCCGCGTCGTCGCATCGATAGGGTTCCAGATAGGGATCCCCCCCGCGGCCGAAGACATCGACAAATCGTTTTTCGGCCTCGGCGGCGAACACCAGCGTCTTTCGCAAATCTTCCTGCAGGAGATATCGGATTTCCATATAGCCGTGCGCCAGCTCGCCGCGCACATCCACCCGCACATCCGGCAGCGTGACGGTGTTGAGGTTGGCGGGCTTTTCGGGATCGAGGGCGTAGTCCGGCTGAAAAGGCGGCAAAAACCGATCGACCTGTTCCTGATCCGGCAAATCGAACGGCATGTAGGTGTGCGATAGAATGTAGCCGTCATAGCAGACCATGATCGGAATGCCGACTTTTTCGGCGATCCAGTAGGCCTTGATGACGGTATCGATGATCTGCTGATGATCCGCGCAGTACATCTGAATCCAGCCGGTGTCCCGCTGGGAGATGGAATCCTGCTGGTCGTTCCAGATATTCCAAGGCGCCCCGACGGCGCGGTTGACGACACACATGACGATGGGCAACCTGGCCCCCGAAGCCCACTGAACCTGCTCGTGCATGTAGAGCAGGCCGTTGGCGCTCGTCGCGGTCGAAACGCGGGCGCCCGCCGAGGCCGCGGCGATGCAGACCGCCAACGCGGAATGTTCGCTCTCGACGGGAATGTACTCGGCTTTCATCTCCCCCGCGTCCACGTATTCGGAGAGACGCTCCGTCAGCGGCGTCTGCGGGGTGATGGGATACGCCGCGATGACGTTGGCGCGGCAGAGCTTGATCCCCATGGCGGCGGCGACGTTTCCGTTTTCAATGATATGCATGACCGCTACTCCTTATCCTGATTTTCATCCGTAAACTTGGCTTCATCCACCATGGTGATGGCTTTGGTGGGACACTCCTCCGCGCAGATGCCGCAGCCCTTGCAGTATTCCAAATTGATCGTGGGCGGAATCGTGCGAGAAACGACCACTTCCGGACAAAAAAGCCAGCAGATGAAACAAGCCTCTTTCCCTCGCTTGCTGGGGATGCAGACACTACGGTCCACCACCGGGCGCTCCACGCGCCAAGACCCGGTTCGCCCGCCGTCGCCGGGGCCATGCTCACTGTGCGATGTTTTTCTTGGATAGTTTCTGGTTCCCATCGTCATCCCCCCATCACGGTGCGCTCATAGGCCAATTTCGCGGCCAGCGCGTTTCTCTCAGGTTTTCGAGTGCTGAATTCTTCTTCGATGCCCTTGATCAAAAGCTCGATGCCGAGCAGATTGAGCGCCTTTTCCAGCGACCCGATGATCCCGGTGTTGACCATGCCGTGCGGAAGCCCCGCCTCCACCGAGATGGCCGTAATATCCGCCGTGGCCAATTTAAAATCTTTGAAATCATAGGCCCCAAACGCCAACGGCGTATTCAACACGATGATCCCACCGGGTTTGAGCCCGCCTGTCACATCCGCTTCTTTGAGCAGCAGGTGGTCGAGCACCACGACGGCGTCCGGCCGCTCGATGGGCGACAAATCGTAAATTTTTGTTTTGGAAATTTTCAGCGACGTCATCACCGGCGCGCCCCGGCGTTCCGTTCCAAAGCTGGGGGCCATCACGACCCCCGCATAGCCTGAGACAAAGGCCGCGCCCGCGACGATTTTCGCCGCCGTGATCGCGCCTTGCCCGCCTCGGCCATGCCAGCGGATTTCAAGATAATCTCTGTTCATATCAAAAACTCCAGGTATTTTGACGGAAGACTGAAAAGGAATGGTCAAGATGAACTTGGCTTTTCTTTCGGCTTTAATTCAACCGTTTGACACTTTTTTCAGTTTCAGTCCCTTTTGGGTCAATCATCAATCAATCTCTTCTTCGGTCCTCATCCGTCCGTCTTGCGCCTTCTTTGGGAAGTCAGCTTCTTCTTCACGATCAACACCATCCCGACCATCAGCAAAATCAACGCCGACAAGGCCGTAACCGCGATCAGCGTCGGTTTTTCCGCCCGGGACAGCAGATGGACCGGGTGGATGCTCGGTGTTTCGACAATGCGTCCCAGTCGACCGGCATATTTCGCCGGAATATCGGGAATCCCATCGCCATCGTCATCGCGAAAGGATTTCACATAGTCCACCAGTCCGCGCCACTCTTTGAGTTCCTGCACGCCGGGGGTGACGGGGTCGGCATCCACCAAAGCTTTCGTCAAATCCTCGATCGGTCGCCCGTTTTTGTCCTTCGGCACAATCTCCAAAAAGGAAAATGTGAATTGACCGACCATCTTCAAGAACGTCGCGTTGTATAAATTGGCCGCCACCCGATAGAGCCGCTTGTTGGACCGGCTGTGATCCAAAAGTTCGTAGCCCTCTTCCTCGCTGCCGATTTGCATCCGCGTCACCCGGTCAAAAAACATCCGGCGCGGGTTGTACTCGACCTTGAGCCCGGACACCTGCAAAAAGTAATCATCGTTTTTTTTCAGCGGCCGGACGCTCGTCAGAATTTCCATGGCCCGCTTGATTTCGTACCCGTAAAGATAGAAACTGATCAAGGGGTACCCCATGGCGTTGTCCGGGCCGATGCCCATCGGAAACGTCCGGATTAAATCGCTAAGGACGATTTTTCCCGTGGTCCCTTTCACCAGGTCGTCGCGGATGATCCCGTTGGATTCGACGGCCACGGCGACGCGGCTGGCCGGATCGGCGGGATCGGAATCCACCTTGTTGATCGACCACCGGATGGAATCAGCCAAAAGATTCCCCAACGGGGACTCCGCCGCGGTATTGACAAGATCCCATTTCGTTTCGGCGATCACCTGATCGTAAGCCAAACCGAGCGGTCGGAGAAATTCATCATCGAGCTTTCGCTTGAAGGCGTCGATTTGCCTCTGAACATCGGCGTCGGCGGCAATGGCGCTGGTGATCCGCACCGGTTCGTATTGCTTCATCACGACTTTCCCGTCCTTCCAGACCAAATCCAAAATACCCACCTGCTTGCCGTAACACCAGGCTTGAACGATGATGGTGCCGCCGATCAAAATCGGCCGATCCAATTGGGTATGGGAATGGCCGCTTACGATGACATCGATTCCCGGAACTTCTTTGGCCAGTCTTTCATCCTCGGAAAATTTGGGATTCTTGTGAAGACCGCCGTGCGACAGGCAAATCACGAGATCCGCCTTTTCCCGGTTGCGCAACAACTCGACCATCCGGCGCGCCGTCTCGATCGGATCGCTGAATCTCAGGGGCTTGGCGAACGGCGAAAATTCCATGGCGTTTTTCCCGAAAAGGCCGAAAACGCCGATCCTCAAGCCGTCCCGTTCCAACACGATATAGGGTTGGACACCCGTTTCGGCAAATGCCGCGGCCAAAGACGTCAGCTCGGCCTTTCCCGGATCGAACACCGCCTGGGCGAAGAGTACCGGCGGACCCCCGCCGTGGCGTTTGGCGGATCGCAGCATGGCGGCCAATCCCGAGGGTCTGAGGTCAAATTCATGGTTGCCGAGCGTGACGGCGTCATACCCCATGGTTTTCAAAAGTCTAAGTTCAAACGCTTCTTCCCGCGTCAGCATGTGAAACAAGGACCCCATGCTGAAATCGCCGGCGTCGAGCACCAGCACGGGGTGGCCTTTTTCTTTCCGGGTTTTGAAAATGACGGCTGCCACGCGAGCCCAGCCGCCGTCGGTTTTGTCGGCATGGAGGGCCTCTGGCCGATAATCGATTTCCGGGGAAAATCCTTGGAAATGCGAGTGCAAGTCATTGGTGTGAACGATTGTCAGCAATTTCTCTGCGGCCAGTCCTGATGCCGGCAGCAGCGCGACCGTCAGAATGGCGATCAAACGAAACCATTTCATAATGTACCCAAACAGGCGTCAGCCTTCCATCTCTTCCCTATCACAACTTTCTTGTTCTGAACAGACCACATGCGGCAGCGCCGCCTCAATTTTTTCCAAAAGGCCAAAAAGCGTCGTTTTGTCGAGGGCGGAAACCGCCACCGCGTCGAAGCGGCGGCACAATGCCGCGAGGGTGTCTTTTTCGGCGAACCGATCGGCCTTGTTGAAGACGCGGATCGATGGTTTCTCTTGAATGTCCAACTCTTCCAAGATCGTCTCCACGGCGGTGATCTGTTCTTCAAAGCGGGGATTGGAAACGTCGATGACATGCAAAAGCAAATCCGCCTCCTGAAGCTCATCCAGGGTGGCGCGAAAGGCGCTCATGAGTTCTCTGGGCAGATTGCGGATAAACCCGACCGTGTCGGTGATAACGGCTTCCGTGTCGCGCGGAAAACGCAGGCGG
>CAZPTW010000212.1:0-5922 GCA_964589235.1 uncultured Smithella sp.
CGCTCCACTGCTTGAGCCACGAAATCCCGGCATAGAGATTCAATCGCCGTTTCCGGATTGACCCGGTCAAGTCGGATTTTCATCTACTCGGCGGACGACACGGCAGCCCGCCATCGCGCATACCTGACCGTGTAGGACAAGGCGCGGACGGCCTTGCCGCTGGTGGCGTAAAAGGGGATGCCGCAACGTTCGGCCAAATCACCGAATTCCATGACCAGTGTCCTGGACGGCCCATAACACCAACTGACGATGGGTTTTTCCCGACACGATCCCATGTCATGGAGGAGGTCCGCATAATAGGCCGGCTTCAAACCGTGTGAGACATAGCCGTTGACATAGATACAGTCGATGTTGTCATCCTCTCGGAGAATATCGAAACATTTTTTGTACAAACCGAAGATGTGCGCACCCGCTGTGGCCGAGGCCGGACCGACGTCAATGGGATGATTGCCAAGCGTGGCATGGACAGCGGCAAGTTTTTGCCGGCTTGCGCGAGACAGTTCCCCGACGATAAGCCCGTTGGATTCCGCCGCATCGATGCACTGAATGCCGACTCCCCCGGAAAAAGTGATGATGCCCAGACGGTTTCCTTTGGGGAGAGGAAAACGCAAAAAAGGGGCGGCGCAGTCGCGGAGATCTTCGTATTCTTCGACGCGTAACGCGCCACCCTGTTTCAAGACGGCTGCATAAAGATTTTCATTTCCCGCCATGGATCCGGTGTGTGAAGCCATGGCGGCCGCGGCGCCGGTTGACGTGCCAGGCTTCAGACACAAAACGGGTTTTTTCCGGGTCACTTTTTTGAGGACCTCCAGAAATCGGGCGGGACGCCGGGAGTGTTCCATGTAAAGCGAAATGACACTGGTGGTCTCGTCATCTCCCAGATATTCCAAACAATCGGTTTCGTCGACATCACTCATATTCCCCAGGTCGATCACTTTGTTGATGCCGGGTTCATATTCATGCCACCCGATGGCCTGCGGGCTGTATACGCCGGTTTGCGCGATGATGGAGAGTTGACCCCGTTTGTCATAGTCATAGCCCCTTTCATACGGGAGGGTGGTAAACCGGTGTTCGGTGTTGAAGACGCCGACCGTATTGGGACCCATAAGGCGGATGCCGAATGTTTTGGCGATCGCGAGCAGTTCTTCCTGGCGGATTTTCCCCTCCGGGCCCGCTTCGGCGAAACCGTCGGAGATGATAACGGCCGCTTTAACGCCTTTTGCCCCGCACTGGCGCAGTATGCCGGAAACATGTTTGAAGGACGTAGCGATGACCGCAAGTTCCGGCACGTCATCGACCGCACTTAAGTCTTTGTGGACCAAAAGACCGTACACGGTTGAGGCGGTGGGATGGATGGGGTAGATTCGGCCTGGGTAATTCCATTTCAAGAGATCCCCGATTATGACACCGGGACCGAAAAACCAGTTTTCCTGCATGCTGCCGAAGAGAGCGATACTGCGTGGGTTGATAAAGGGATCCAGCGGGCTTGGCTTCCGTGTCATACCGATGAAGCGTCCTTTCGATGTTGGTCAAGCAGAGCGGTGATTTGTTTGACGAGGGGGCCGTCCTCACGCCACGCGTGGCATGTGCCGGCTAGAAGTTTCAATGCCGTCTCTGCCCGCAAAGGCTCGAAGCCGGTGAATTCCTTTGCCCGAAAGGCGGCAACGCCTTGAAAAACGGCGGGCGCCATGGCCTGCAACAGCTCCACCAGGTGGGTGCATCCCTTGTTCCCACCCGCAATTTTCTTGACTTTGGCCATAAATCCGCGGGTGATGCTCAAGCCCTTGATAAGCGCCAGGGAATCCGCGGTTTCGCGACAAGAGGATCGCGGAACCGAAGAAAGGCAAACAGAGACATCTTCAACCACGAGGGTCGAACTATTCACCAATAGCGAGATGGTCATGTGATGGATGACGCCGCGCGAAAAAGACTCGCCTGTGACTAGAAAAGAGTCCTGAAACCGTTCATCTCGCAAAGAACCTTCGACCACGATTCTCTGCGGATCATGTTCGTATGTCGAGATGTCTATTTTCCGGGCGTGGATCTTTTCCCCTTTTGATTCCCATGGTGATTTCATGTGACGGCCTTTTGCATATTGGAGAATTGAACATGTCTTTCCATGCGAATTCCGTTTATGTTACATAGCTTTATCTCACTTTGAGACGAACACGACCTCTTTTCAAACCCTAACATTGAAAAAAGTGACTGTCAAATACCTTGATGAACCGGTCTTGCGCTCCTGGCGGGTCATGCCTTCGGTAAAACAAAAAGCAGGGGCCGGCCGAAACCGACGCCCTGCTCAACTGTTTTGGTTTCAAGAAGTTGGACTTGGATTTAGTGTCTGCCTCGGTCCGATCCGCCCCGGTTTCCTCCGCCGCGATTGTTTCGGTGAAATCCACCGCCAGTACGTCCTCGATTGCCGTCACGAAATCCCCCCGATCCATGCCGCTGGCCTCCGCCTTGGCTGAACTCTTTTTTGGGTCTGGCTTCATTGACGGTGATGGCTTTGCCGTCGAGCGTCCCGCCGTTGAATTTCTCGATGGCATGTGACGCCCCTTCTTCGGTTTTCATCTCCACGAAGCCGAATCCTTTGGACAGGCCGGTGAATTTGTCTTTAATGACCGCAACGGAAACAACATCCCCCGCTTCGGCAAAATTGGCCCTTAAATCGTCTTCCGTGATTTTCAAGGATAAGTTGCCCACATATAAATTCTTGTTCATGTCCGCCCCCTTTCTGCAAGACCATCTTGGTCTACATAAAACCTTCGTCCCCCGCGGCGGGGTTTTACAAAGCATTGTCACTCCCGTCTGACTCCGAATTGAGAAAGAAGGTTGAAGGGAGGGCGTGAATGCCTCACTTGGCCGGCCTAACGTTTGTCGAACGATCATCGTTTCAACACGAAAGAAATTAAATCGCATCGCAAAAAAGTCCATGACACAAGGATGGGGCCGCGCGCGACAGGAGCATCCACCGGAGACGATCGTAAGACATGCGTTATTTATTCATAACTTGGCCATATTCCAAGATAATAGTCAAGCAGTATTTCCCCGTTTCTGTTATAATCCGCGAAATTTTGCGACAGGCGCGGACACAAGCGCCCAAGTCCCCAAGGAGGAAAATATGTTTGAACACCTGCTCACAAAAGAACAGTTGAAAATCAGGGATGAAGTTCGCGAGTTTGTCAAAGGAATTCCCCGGCAGATGATTTTGGATATGGATACGGATGCCATCAAATTCCCCCGTGAATTTCTGCGCGAAGCCGCCAAGCGCAACTTGATGGGCTGCCGTTATCCCAAGAAATGGGGGGGGCGCGAAATGGACTGGGTCACCACCTGTATGATTATGGAAGAAATCGGAGTCATCGGCTATGAATTTGCTTGTGTCTTCGGTGTCGGTGCGGAACTTGTCTGCGACGCGATTATTTTGCACGGGACGGATGAGCAAAAGGAAAAATATGTCAAACCGCTTTTACGCGGCGATTTGTTTGCGGCGGAATGTCTGACCGAGCCCCGAGGCGGTTCGGATTTCTTCGGCGCGACAACCAAAGCCGAGGACCGCGGTGACTACTATCTACTCAATGGCCAGAAACGCTTCATCGTCGGTGCGGAAGGGGCGGATTTTTTCCTGGTCTACGCCCGCACGCATCCCGATGCAAAACCACAGGAGGCGATCACCTGTTTCATCGTCGATCGGACCGAAGGTGTCGAAGTAAAATACCTTTATGGTCTGATGGGCTGCCGCGGCGGAGGAACGGGTCGCATTATATTTAAGGATGTGAAAGTGCCCAAGGCAAATGTCGTGGGAAAAGTCCAGGGAGCCTATGCGGTTTTCAATACGATGATGATTCCTGAGCGTTTAGGGACGGCGGCCATGACGATCGGCGCCGCGAGACCCGCCTTGGAAATTGCAACCGGCTACACCTCCCGACGAAAAGCCTTTGGGCAGGTCATCAACAGTTTTGAAGGGGTCAGTTTTCAGGTGGCTGAAGCGGTCATGCTTCTGGATGCGGCTCGATCGATGGCTTATACGACAGCGCGCGCCGTGGATTCAGGCGCGGAGATGAGCCTGATCCGCCGAATGGTCTCTGAGAGTAAAAAATTTATCACCGAGGCTTGCCAGAAAGTGGTCCACAATGCCATGCAGGTGATGGGCGGGATCGGCTACACCAATGTTTTTCCCATCGAGCGTATTTACCGAGACGTTCGTTTGGCATCGATCTGGACGGGGACCAGCGAAGTCATGTCAATGATCACGGCGCACGAATGGTATCGTGAATATCTCAGAGAAAAGGCAAAACAAAAAACGCGAGATTGCGAGCTGGATGCCCCTGAGGCTTTCGATGAGGAAAAGATTTATAACGATGAAGATATGTGGACAAAAGGCTGGTAGATGGCGATCTGGAAGAATATTCCTTCTCGAAGAGGATTCCCTTCTTGAGATCGTGTGTGTTTGTGACCGAGGGAGGACCGATTGACACAAAAACAGGATGAACGAGAATGCCTCAGCCGATTATCGTGGCGCCGGAAGGGCGGCGACGGGTTCAATTGGTGGATTTAACTATCTGATTTTTTGTGATGATATCTGACTTCGTGGATGGCGCCCTGTTCAGGATGCAATAGGGCGTCTTTCTTATCTAAATATTGCTTGACAGGATGGTCGGTTTAGGGTAGGGGAATCCCCAGACTAATTTGACTTGCGGTCAAATAATGACCTCAAGCTCATAAATCAGTAAGATTCAGCACTTTGGGCACTCCGCTGAAGTAGCGCCCCGCAGGTCATCAATAAGCAGGGGCTAGTTGTTCATTCTCGAATGAAATAGCGACGCAGGCGGGCTTTCCATGACGTTTTGCGGCTTAAGGGATAAAAGATATTTTTTGTGTTCAGAGAATCAAGAGCACACCTTGAAAGCTTAAGTGGGTTTGTAAGCTCATTTAGCGCCTTAAGCTAAGCGGAATCTCTCTCGTTGCTGGTTTATCCCGGGATGTTAATGGAAATGTGGTTCGTTTTACGGCAAAACGTTGGATGAACGTTGGTATTAATTTAAAAACTTTAAACTAGGAGGAATAGTTAACATGGCGGATGCAAAGGTACAATTGAAGGAAATATACCCGATTCCCGAAGCGGCGAAGAAGAGAGCCTGGGTAAGCGGCAGAGAAGCTTACGACAAGATGTGGAAGCGTTCGATTGAAGAACCGGAAGCATTCTGGGCCGAGGTTGCCGAACAGCAGGTCACCTGGTTCAAAAAGTGGGACAAAGTGATGGATTACAACTTCGACATTAAAAAAGGTCCCATCTATGTGAAATTCTTCGAGGGTGCGAAACTCAACGTGTCTTACAACTGCCTGGATCGTCATCTGGAAAAAAGAGGCAATCAGGTCGCCATTCAGTGGGAAGGCAATGAACCCGGCGAAGAAAAAGCCCTGACCTACAAAATGCTTCATGAAGAAGTTTGCAAGTTCGCAAATGTCCTCAAGGCTCATGGCGTGAAGAAGGGCGATCGCGTTTGTTTGTATCTGCCGATGATTCCCGAACTGGGAATTGCCGCGTTGGCTTGCTCCCGTATCGGCGCTATTCACTGCATCGTATTCGGTGGGTTCAGCGCGGATGCATTGAAAGACAGAATCGTCGACGGCGGTGCCAAGCTGCTGGTTGTCTGCGACGGCACCTTCCGCGGTAACAAAGCCGTTCCCCAAAAAGCCACCGCCGATGAGGCGTTGCCCTCTTGCCCCACCATTGAAACCGTCATCGTCGTGAATCGAGTCGGCGACAAAATCAAATGCAACATGACCCCCGGTCGCGACAAATGGTGGCATGAGGAAATGGCGAAAGTCGACGCCAAATGCGAACCGGAATGGATGGACGCTGAAGATCCTCTGTTCATCCTTTATACGTCCGGTTCGACCGGAAAGCCCAAAGGCGTC
>CAZPTW010000213.1:0-5919 GCA_964589235.1 uncultured Smithella sp.
CGTATGCGATCCCGTGGATCCCCTGGGATAAATACATGGACACGGTCGGATTCATCATCAACTTCCCTCCTTTATTTTTTGCTTGACGCGTATGCCTTTCTCCACGGCCTCGGCATGATCATCACACTCCCTGCCGAAGATATCACCATCGGGATGACTTTTCGCTTGCCAAAAAGCAACATAGCGCTTTGCTGGTCCGTGATCATTTCGATGAACTTGCTGAAAACACTTCCATGAAAATCGAATGCCGCGGGGGATACCTCTCTCATTCGTCATGCACCGCCTTACCTGACTGCGTCCCGGGACATCAAGAGACATCACAAAAACCTACTGAATCCACCAAAAGGCATCGCCGCTCAATTGATTCATTCTCATGATCCCTGAATGATCAAACGACCGCGGGAAGAAATGATCGCCACATCTTTCGTCTCGATACCTCTTAAAAGGATCCCACGGCCTTCTTCGCATCTCGATTCCAACGTCACGTTCACGCCCCTATTCAGAGCGGACGCTCGCTTTTTGATATTTACGGAAGCCCTATCACGCTTCGCTTTCCGACGCAAGGAAAAAAATGTTCTTTATTTTATTTTTAATTGTTGCTATGCAAGAGACGGTCGACGGATTTTTTCGACACCGTTGCGGACTGTTTCATGGGTTTTGATGCGACGCCGCAGGAGGCGCGGGATGAAGAGAAGAAAACGAGTTCAAAGACACACGAATAGCCCCTTCACGGCGTTCAGCAGAATCAAAAACGAACAACTCGTCAAAAGCAAGCAACAATTGATCGCCAAGAAAGCCGCCAAGCTTTTCATCAAGAAAGGCTACGGCAACACGACGATCCGCGAAATTTCAAAGGCCACCGGATTGGCGATGGGTAATTTATACGATTACATCCAGAAGAAGGAAGATATCCTCTGCCTGGTTTTCGATGTCTTCCACAGAACCGTGGAAGACACCTCCTACGGTCCGGCGATCGCCGCCATTGAAGACCCGGTGGAGCAGATGAGAACCAGCATCCGAAACGGGCAAAAAAGCGTCCATGAATTTCGAGAGGAAGTCATTCTCATGTATCGAGAATCCCATCTGCTCCCTCCGCGATATCTGGACCGTGCCAAAAAACAAGAGCTAAAACAGATCCGGCAGATGGCGAGCTTCATCCAACACGGAGTAGACAAAGGCGTGTTTAAAGTCGCCGATCCGTTCTTTACGGCCAGCATGATTTTTTGCTTACAGGCGAGCCTGGCGCTGCGCGGCTGGACTTTCAAAGGCCGCTATTCGAGGAAGAAGGTAGACCAATTGCTCGAGGATTTCATTATGAAACAATTATTGTCTACCTGATCCCGAAACGAGCGGGCACCCGAGGCCGATTTGCACGGCAATCGCTTCGCCCATTTCGTTTTATTCCGCGAAATGGCGCCGCTTCGACGCCATCCTCATCTTTCGGATCGTGCCGATGCAGGCCGACTGATTTCCAAAAGTCGCAGCGGTTCAGCATTCGACAATCCCACAACATCGATCAAGTCACTGACATATTTTTTCGTCTGTTCCGACTGAAGACTGAGCATATCCGCGGTACCGGCGGCTTCTTCCGACATCGTCGCGGACTCTTGAAGCATTTTTTCCATGTTCGCGACGGCATTTCTGATCTGATCAATCCCTTTGGATTGTTCCTGTGACGCCAACGCGACTTCCTCGATGATCTGACCGATCTGTCCGGCTATGATCACATTTTCCTTGAAAGCCCCTTGCGTTTTGTGCGTCATCTCGCGGCTTTTTCTCACCGTGACCATCGTATTCTCAATGAGAAGAGTCGTGTCCTTGGCGGCTGTGGCCGAACGCAGGGCAAGATTTCTGACTTCATCGGCGACAACGGCAAAACCCGCTCCGGCTTCACCGGCCCGAGCCGCCTCTACAGCGGCATTCAAAGCCAAAAGATTGGTCTGAAAAGCGATTTCATCGATCGTCTTGATAATCTTTCCTGTTTCTTCACTGGATCTGGACACCTCCAGAATCGCATTCGCCATTTGGTCCATCTGTGCGCTCAGTTCCTCTACATTTTTTTTATTTTTTTCCACCAGTTCTCGGGCGTGACGGGTGCTGTCCGCATTTTGCTTGGTCATCGACGTCAGCTCTTCCAGCGAGGCGGAGGTTTCTTCCAGCGACGCCGACTGACGAGAGGTGGCCGTCGCCAAATGCTGGCTTGAGGATGCCATTTGAAGCGAGGCCGATTCCATCTTCTCAAAAGTTTCCGTCAAACCGCCGACGGCGCGACTGACTGGGTTCATGACGCTTCGTGTCATCAAGAACGCCACAACGCCTCCTGCCGTCAACGCGACAATCCCCAGGAGAATGATTGCGCCCGTCCCAAAAACCGCGATTCTCTGGGCTTTCTTTGCCTCCTCCCGACTGATTTTTTGAATCTCGACGGTCAATTCATCCAACGCCTTTAAGAATTTGGTTTCCAGCGGAAGGATATCGTTCATCAAGATCGCCGATGCATCGGCATTCTGATTCTGGCGTGCCAAATGCACGGCTTTGTCATATTGAGGCCATACGCCAGAGGCGGACGCAACGATCGTTTGATAGGCCCTCTTGTCTTTGTCATCCGAAAGCGTCTCTTTGAGCTTGCCCAAGCTTTCGATAACGGCCGCTCTCCCCTTCCGATAGGACTCCTCTTGGCGCACCTGTATTTGCTCATCGAACGTCAATGCGATATTTGCCGCTGATCGGGCCATCCCATTATAACGTTTGATGATATCATAGAGCACTTGAACCTGTGTCATTCTCTGATCAGCGATGGTGTTGACATTTCCGCTCAACAGCCCCACCTGCGCCAAACTGATGACGGCGATCATGATTATCAGACACAAAAGGATTCCAAACCCCGCCATTAATTTTCTGCCCAATTTCAATCTCAAAATATTCATGACCATGTCATTCCTTTCTTTCGATGTATTTGAAGGATATTTCCCCCTGGGACTCGGCCTCTAAAAGAGCTTCATGGTCGCCCTGTCCAAAACATTCCGCATGATGTCCAGCCGGATCAACGGCGGATCTTCAAGCGCGATCGATCCCACCTTTCATATCGTCCAACCTGAGTGGAAGCTAGACGGGATGCTTCTCAGACGCAGGACGGGACAATCCGTTTTTTTGATTCCGCCTCGACAGGGCCGCGGGTTGCGGACATTTTTCGTCTCGAAATAAACAAGCCATCTAGAGAGGTAGGGACATGCCTCCCTGATCATTTTGGGAACTTTCTGATTCATGAGTCATCGCCTTGACGTGTCGTCACACAACCCCACAATATAAGAGCGAACGCTCGCTTTTATTTCGTCAGATGCCTATCACGCATCACCTCTCGGCACAAGCGAAAATTGTCTTTATTTCAAATTCAATAATTGCTATAGGGGATCATCAAAAATTTTTGTCTAAAAGCAATATTGTTGAATATTATTAAAGGGATGACAATTAAAACCGAAAAGGAAAACGTGCATGATGGAAAAAAGAAAGAAGATCAAAAAGGTTCAGAATAACACGTTGGCGGCTCTCAGCAGAATCAAGAACACGGATCTGGTGAGAAGCAAACAACTCTTGATTGCAAAAAAAGCCGCCAAGCTCTTTATCAAAAAAGGCTACGGGAATACCTCGATCCGAGACATCTCGAAAGCCACCGGGCTGGCCATGGGAAATTTATATGATTACATCCAGAAAAAAGAAGACATCCTCTGTCTGGTTTTTGATGTTTTTCACCGTGTCGTGGAAGACACCTCCTATGGACCTGACGTCGACGCCATTGAAGATCCCGAAACGCAATTGCGGACGTGCATTCGGGCCGCTCAGAAAAACATTCATGAATTTCGAGACGAGGTCATGTTGATGTACCGGGAATCTCACCTTCTTCCACCGAAATACCTGGATCACGCCAAAAAGCAGGAATTGACACAGATCAAGCAAATGGCCGATTACATCCAAAACGGCGTCCAAAACGGAGTTTTCAAGATCAAAGAACCGTTCTTCGCCGCCAGCATGATCTTCTGCATGCAGGCGGGCCTTGCATTGCGAGGCTGGACGTTTAAGGGGAAGTACTCCAAAAAGAAAGTCGACCAATTGCTGGAGAATTTCATCATGAAGGCGCTCATGGCGGAGTCGCCCTGAACCCACAGACGGAACCTCTTTGGCCCGTCGGGGCAACTTTCGATGCGTTATGCTTTAGATGTCGGGAAAAAAAGCGAGACTTTTGTGCCGTGTCCGAGCCGGCTTTCAATCTCCATCCGACCGCCGTGGGCGATCATCAGATGTTTGACGATCGACAAGCCCAAACCCGTGCCGCCCATCTCCCTGGAGCGTGTCTTATCGACACGGTAAAAACGTTCCCCCAAACGGGAAAGATCTTCCCGAGGAATGCCGACGCCCGTGTCTTCAACCGCGACAACCAGCATTCCGTCTTTTTCAAACGCGTCCACGATCACGCGGCCGCCCTCCGGTGTAAACTTGATGGCATTGTCCAGAACATTGACAAGAACCTGAATGAGCCGATCACGGTCCGCGGAAAGCGGCGGCAGATCTTTTCTGATCCGGTTGTCAAAAAGGATGTTTTTGGCCGCCGCTTTGGCGTCCAACAGAGACAAAACACTTTCTGTCGTTTCGGAAAGAGAGACCTCTTCAAGGTGAAGCACGACCTCACCCAGCTCGATTTTGGAGATGGTCATCAGATCATCCACGAGGCGGTTGAGCCGATGAGCTTGATTCAGGATAACGTCGACAAACCGTCTGGCGTCATCAGGACGTTCCCAAGCGCCTGCCTGGAGTGTTTCCAGATAACCGATAATGGCGGTGAGCGGGGTTTTGATTTCATGGGTGACGTTGGCGACAAAATCCGTCCGGATCCGCTCAAGTTTTTTCAATCGCGTCACATCGTGAAACACCACCATCACTTTTTCCTCTCCGGGAAATCCTTGAACAGGGGACAGACTCACCCGCATGATGACGGGATCCGCGCCACCCAAGGTAATCTCCTGAGACACACCCATTTTGCTCTTCTTGAAGGTTTGAAACGCTTTTTGCAATTCAACATTCCGGAAGGCCTCCATGAGCGTTTTCCCCAAATAATCCTCATATGGGCCGGAGAGAATGTTGGTCAGGGCGGGACTCAAGAATTCGATTCGTTCGTCGTCGTTCAAGATCATCACCCCTTCATTGATGCTGGTGAGCGCCGTCATGAGCTTGCCTTTTTCCTCGTTGGCCAATCGAATCTTGCTTTGAAGTTCCGCCACTAAAAAGTTGATATTATCAGCCAGCGTCTTGGTCTCATCCGCGGTCCTCAGCATCAGTGAACCGGGGTGACGGCCCTGGCGCAGTCTCTGTGTGAAATGTTCCATGGCACGGATTGGCGCGGTCAAACGGTACGAAACAACGAGAGCAATCACCAGCGATAGAATCACGATCAGACTCATCGCCAAAAAAATAGACCTGACGATTGTTTCGGCGGCCTGTTGGACGTCATGAAGCGGACGAGCCAGGCGGACATAACCGACAATACGATGACCCGCCTTCATCGGTACGGCCACATATAGCGTGTCTACCATCAGCGTTTGACTGTAGCGGATGGATCGACCGGATCCGCGAAGCCTTGCCTCCTGAATTTCCGGTCGATTGAGATGATTCTCCAACCCCGCAATCTCTTTCTCCGAATCGGCGAATACCTTCCCGTCCGCGTCCACGAGCGTCACGCGGGTACCGGAGATGCGCGCGATCTGTTTGATCCTGCCGCTTATTTCGGCAGGCAAGCTCAGATCCACCAACTCCGCGTAAGCCAGCATTTCCTTTTCGATCGTCTCGATCATCTGATGGCGGATCTTATCGCGGATGAGTTGATCCAAAACAAAAAAAGACAAACTGATGATGACCAGATACGAGAAA
>CAZPTW010000214.1:0-5917 GCA_964589235.1 uncultured Smithella sp.
CTCGGTAACCTCGGTTTATGAGGCAACGTACTTCTTTTATCTCCTCCTTCGTTAACATTTTATTTGAGGTAATTCGCGGCATGTTCCCCACTTTTCAATTATTTGAGAAAGTTGTATAATAAACATCAAACCTCGATCGAATGTCTGCATCCGGCGCTTTGAAGCTTTTTTCCCTGAAGATTGCGTTATGCACGTGGAAAGGATTTCATCGTCGATGTGCGACGGCGTTTTCAGTGATATTCCCCCTCCCGCCATCCCCCGGAATGAAGGAGGTTGAGGTCAAACGTGGATGAATGGGTTTATCATCTCTCAGAAAGGGGGACTTTATGAAAAACACTGCCGCCATCATCGGTCTTGCGACCATTATCATTCTGGCATCCTGTCAACTGGGCCTGGCCGACACGGATAAGCCCGGCTGCAAGGATCATCCGCTCTTCAGCCGGATGGAAGGATTTTACATTGGCAGTTGCGATCAGCGGGACTTCGCCGCCGAAAGGTTTATCGACCCGGAAACCAAAAAAGAAGTAACCGTTGAAGGTCGTTATTATGAGATCAGTTACCGACTTAAAAAAGGGTATGAAAAAAAATACAGCTGGCTTCAGATTTCCAGAAACTACGCGAACGCCATCAAAAAAATCGGCGGCTCTGCATACGAAAATGATCCCATATCGCCGGACACCACCAGCATGAAATTGTTGAAAGACGGCAAAGAAATTTGGGCGGCCTTCCGGCAGCGATACGCGGGAATTGCCGGCAAACTCTGCGTCATTGAAAAAGAGGCCATGAAGCAGGAAATCGTGGCGAACGCGAAGTTCATGGCCGAAGGGCTTCAGACCAGCGGCCATGTGGCGCTCTATGGCATTTATTTCGACTTCAACAAAGCGGATGTCAAACCCGAATCCGAACCCGCTCTCAGGGAAATCGCCAGGCTGCTTCAAGACGACACGAAACTCCACCTCTACGTCGTCGGCCATACGGACAATGTGGGCAACTATGAGTACAACGTGAAACTTTCCCAGGCGCGGGCGGAGGCCATCGTCAAAACGCTGGTCAACAAACATAAAATCGCCGCCTCGCGCCTCAAGGCGGGCGGCGTCGGCCCGCTTGCGCCGGTTTCGTCCAATGACACGGAAGAGGGCCGGGCCAAAAACCGCCGCGTCGAACTGGTCAAACAGTAAAGGCATAGCCAAAGGGAGAAGGTCATGAAAAATATCATTGCTTTGATCGGCATCGTCTCGGCCCTTTGTTTTCCACTTGGCGCAATTCCCGCCGATCGACCGGTCGCCGAACCGATGGGACAGGAGAAAAAAACGCACCTGCGCGACGCCGCCGCGGTGGACGCCCAAAGATACGCCGCGGAAACAGCCGCGATCGATCGCTTGTGCCGGGGCTTGAATCGGGTCAAGGCCGACCTGCAGACGCTCAATGCCTTGACCACGCAGTATGTCCAATTGACCGGACGAGCCCGACGGGTCACGCTGGAAACAAAAAACAAGTTCGCAAGGCCGACTCAAGCGGCGCAGGGGCATGTCTCGGGGGTTGAGGAAATCAATCGGCTCAACGCGGAAGTCAAACCTTTGAAAAGCAGGATTGCGTCCCAGGCAAGCCAAATCAGCGAGGATTGGCGGGTGCTTGAGGAAGACATACGCTTTTTATCCACATCAAGGCTTACGGGGGCTCGCGAGCGCAGTTGCATTGCGCGAGCCCAGGACGAACTGAGCCGTGATGCCTGGATTCTGGGAAACCAGACAGGGGCGCTGAAGTCGCAAACGAAAGAAAGCGAATCGTCTTTGAGCGCGATGAAGATCGCGCAAGAGTGTGATTTCTGTGACCTTCAGACGTGCAAGCCCTGCTGCGAGAACAATTTCCCCGTGACGGAAACCAAAAACGCCAAACTGGCCCAGGAGCAAAAAGACAAACTGGCGCGCTGCCTGAGAGATTGTGAACTCACCCCGCCGATGTGCCAGGCCATGAAGGATCATGACGATAACACCCGAGAGGCTTTAGGAGCAGCCCTCGGCATCTTGAAGGAGGTGAAGGATCATTATCTCAGCACCTTGAAAACCGTGACGGGGATATAAACCAAGACAATCATCGATCATCTCTCTCAAGGAGGCTCGCATATGAAAAAAGCCCTGTTGATTTTGATGGTTATCGCTTTGCTGGCATCGTTTGCTGAGGCGGCGGATTTCAAACTCTATCCCGGCGCCAAGCCAGATGAGGCGGCAACCCGGGAGGCGATGCAGGCGGCGGCCGCCGCGAAGATGACAAATGTCCAAACGGCTGTCTACACCTCGCCTGACGCCTTTGCGAAAGTGGCCGGGTTTTACGCCCGCGTGGGCGCCGAATACGCCATGCCGCGGGCCTCGGGAACGGCCGGCAAACCCAAAAAACATGAAAAATACGATCTGTGGGAAGCTTATTTCATTTTAGACGGCGCGAAGGATCTTGCCGCATCGAAGCGCTGGGTCAAGGTGCAGAGGCCTTACATCGGCGAAGATGTCCGCGATGTGACGGCCATTGTGGTCACGGAAAAAAAGTAGGCTTGTATGAAAAAAACAATTTTCTTGGGAATCGCTGTTGCGATCGGCGTGTCTGTTCTTTGGCTTCCCTCGGCAATTCAGGCGAAACATTGTCCCGCCCAGGCCGAAGGAGAAATTGTCGTGGAGCACAAGCTTGAAAAAGGCGGCAAACCGCCGCATGCTCCTTCCGGCGCGACGGCGGAAGGAATATCGGAACGCTGTCATCATGCGGTCAAGACAAAGGCGAAAGTCTGTTTCTACAACGGAGAGACACAGGTGCTGGACATCGAGCGCGAATGGAGCAGCACGGAGGAGAAGGATGTGACCGTCACCTACAAGTCCACCGATTGCACGCCGCCTCATGCCCGCCACAAAGACATCCGCCGCCCCGGTAATCAAGAGAGGGTGACCGAAGTGAAAGGCACCGTAATACTCGAGCCCCACGAGGTGGAACAGCTCTATGACGCTAAATCCAGATACCGGCCGATTTTTACGATGATCGCCATCCCCATGAGGCCGGGAGAAAAGGAGCCTTCATCCGTCTGCTGGGGCGCGGGCAGATATGCCTGTCTTTTCGAAGCCAAAGTCTATAACGCTTATTCCGGATATTCTCTGACTTCAAAATTCAATGTCTGCACGGGGGAAACGACGGAAAACCGGCTCGAATACAAACCCGTTCCACCTGGCGCCGCCTCGGGTAACACACCGGACGTTTCCTCTCCGAACACCATCGTTATTCCCAACCCCTACCGTCTGGGGTCTCTTCCTGGCACTTTCGCCTCCTGGCGTATGGACTTTGATCCCGCCGGGTGCGAGGGGTCTTATCCGCTTTATTCGGAAAGGAAGCCCGATTCCGAAATGATCGGTAAAGTGAGCTGGCGGTTTGAACCCAAAGACCCGTGTCCGGATTTGGCCGAGGCGATCTTGTGCGATCTCGCCTACGCGCGCGCTTTTCAGGACAAGGCCACCCGCAAAAAAACCGACGATATTGAAGAGTACAAAAGATACGTCGATGAAAAGGCGCTTGAATATCACCGACCGAAACCCGCCGGGATCGATTTTACAAGAGGCGATGAAATCGGGGTCAATGGTAATTGCGAGCTGGTCTATATTGCCCGCGGCGGGAAAAAAAAAGGCCGGGAAGCGGCCGAGGCCTACCGGCGCGAGGCGATGGGACGATGTACGCCCCCCGCGGTGATCGAAGGGATTTTAGAACATGAAAAAACCCATGAGTTCCAATGCAATACGGATAAAGACCGCTATAACCGACGCAACACGACGATCCGGGGCGAGATGGAAGTGGCGGCGCATCTGGCCGGCATTGAATCGATGCTGCAGAGCCTCAGGCGAATCTGTCCCGCCTATGATGCGCGACATATTGATGAAGTCATCGGCCAAATCAACCGCGAGCGTCAGAAAGACCGTGAGGTTCCCTGAGTCGCTCTTGCCACTCCAAATCCTGCCTCCCGCGGGCTGTTGAGGAAAAAAGCGGTGAGTCCCACCGCCTCAGCGACACAGCCTTTCTCAATAATGCATCGTCCCGACAAATATGATATGAGCTCGCATGGCCTCGAGGTATCTTCCGAACATCTCCATCCCGTTGGGCCGTGCGCTTTTTTGGATTGCGTCGCGCTTTGTATCGAAGCGGGAGAACGAACCGGACTCCTGGAGCGGAAAGGCTCGGGGCAATCCAAACGCCCGAACGTTTTGGCAGGCGTCATTCCTCTGGATTCGGGAAGACCGCCCGGAAGAAGCCGATGCATGAATCTTTGGTGTCGCAGGAGCCAGAGGATTTTCCCGGCGCAAGCGCAAAGAGCTACCGCCGGGGATCGAAACGATAGGGGGAAGACAGATCTCTGGAAATGGCTCAATGCCCGCGATCTTTACGGAACAAACGACCACCCCCGAGGTTGAAATGCAAATGCTCCATTTAAGACATCGAATGCGGATCTCGAAGCGGTCTTTGACCGCGGAAACGAGCTCACGAGGAGGTGACGGCTTGAAAATGAATTGGACAACCCTTCATTTCCCCCGAAAACTGGAAACGGACGTCAGCGCTGAAAAAATCCGAGAAACGCTGGCGACAAGAAAAATCAAGCTTCTTCCTGAAGACGCCTGGGAAGTGCCTTGTCTGACCTGGACCCCCTCTCTGGAAAAAGCGATTCGTAAAGCCAATCTGCAAAGACGCGTTCGCCTGGGTTTGGAGGAAATTGCGGCCAAACTCGCCGCCGAAAAAAAAGGACTCGAGGCGCTGGAACGAAAAACGGCCGATTCCGGCCGGGATAGGATTTCCCGTCTTCTCCTTTTCACCGATGACGGGGCTCAACGGTTCTATCGCAACATCGCCGGCACGTTGACGCAGCACGCCCCGAGACTTCTGGGCTGCATGGTGATGACTCAAGGCCCTACCCTTGGGCGGGTCATCACCGGGAAACCCAGAGCCGTCAAAGTCATCTTGATCGAGCATAAAGACGCCGTCGCGGATATCTTACACTCGATCCTTTAAGGCGCAAGTTACGCCGAGGATTGAACGAGCCTCTCGGGGATGAATTGACAAACGGCTAAACATGGTTTAATTAATTTTTGACATTTGCCTAATCCTGATTTTTTCAGGAGCGGAGGAACCACCATTTTGGGGCGTATCGCCATCGCGTAGGGCAACCTCTTCGGCCCGAGCCCGTCAGCTAACTTCGTCGGCATCGATGAGGAGAACCATCCGGAAATGTCCGGGACAATGATTCTCCCGAACACAATTTCAGGAGGTTTTCATGTCGTCTTCGAATCATCAAAGCGAAGGCAGGTCCGATGTCTCGGAGCCTTCATCCGCAAGCTCATTTCATAAAAAATTTCTCCCTCTCGCCGTTGGCTCCTTGGGGGTCGTCTTCGGCGATATCGGAACCAGCCCCCTTTATGCCATCAAAGAATGTTTCCATGGGAAACACGCCGTCGTCGCGAATGAAACCAATGTCTTAGGCGTTTTATCTTTGATTTTCTGGTCGATGATGATGGTGGTCAGCATCAAATATGTCCTCTTCATCCTGAAGGCAGACCACCGCGGTGAGGGGGGCATCTTCGCGCTTCTGGGACTTTTACACAACACAGACACATCGCTTTCCCGCCGCACACACACCTTCGTCTTCCTGGCCGGCATTCTCGGGGCGGGGCTTCTCTATGGCGACGGGGTCATCACACCGGTCATTTCCGTTCTTTCCGCCGTCGAAGGTCTGGAAGTCGCGACACATGCCGCCGTCCCTTATGTTCTGCCGCTGACTTGCATGGTGTTGATTTTTCTTTTTTCCCTTCAGCACAGGGGCACGACGCAGATCGGAAAACTCTTCGGCCCCGTCATGTTGGTCTGGTTCCTCGCCATCGGGGCAGCCGGTCTTCTCCAGGTA
>CAZPTW010000215.1:0-5893 GCA_964589235.1 uncultured Smithella sp.
CCATCGGCTCTGGTTTTCGTCGGGAAAAGGATGAGTTAATCCAATACGATCATCACCCGGCATTTCTGTAGAAAGGTCAGATTCTCCTTGGCGGAGCGAATCTTGTTGGCATCGTCCATCCCGATGACGAATTCCGACATTCCGGCGCCCTGCGCGCGGATGGCTTTGACGGTCAGAGGATTGTTGGTCACGCGCGCGTTCGATTGCGCCGCGTTCAAATCCCGGGCATAACCGCAAATTCCCTGCTGAACGGCGTATTCTTTTTTCACAATCAGTGTTCCATACACTTCCGCGCCGTTTTCATCAAAAATTTTCGGCGACATCGCCGGACGCCCCTGAAGACCGCGACCGTCAATAACCAGCCCTGTATAAACCTCATCCGGCGGGGCAGGCTTTTTAGAAAAGGGAACCGGTTTATGTTCCTTCATATCTTCCTTTTTATCATCGGCGATCGCTTTGGGAAGAACGGCCTTAGCAACTCCCGAAAGCGGCATGCGAACGGTCACCTCGACGGTTCCATCGGAGAGATATTCTTTTTTGACAATTTGTGCGCCCTTGACCATCCCGCTGATCTGTGTGTTAATGACATCGCTTTCCGTCACAAAATCTTTGATCGTGGTTTTAGAATCGATCTGGACACCTTGAACGGTTTCCAGCAGATTGCGATAGGCATCGACCTGGGCGGCCCGAAGCGCCATCGGTCGAGCCTGGGGTTTTCCATAGTACTGCTCCGGGGGAGCGCCCGTGCCGACCGCCTCGATGTAGCCGTCCTCGAAGTTCACCAATCCCTTGTCACCCACCTTGTCCGTCACCTTTGAATCGATGATTTTCGTCCAATCCGTCATCCCGACCTTGCCGTCTTTGTCTTCTTGTGCCGATACCATCCCCGTGCTCAGAAAGATCAATGAGGCAACAATCATGAACCCCGTTTTCAGTAATGCCTTCATAGCCGACCTCCATTGTAAGAAATAAAAAATTCTAGATATCTTTCATCTCACCATCGGGCGCATTTATATCACATTTTTCTCAATGTGATCAGAACTTTCTTCGCGCCCTCCGGCCCCCGCAAGACATCTCCTTCCCCATGAGCGTCCGAGGGATTTGAGAAGCCGGAAATCCATTTCGACATCATTGACATCGAAAAAATAAAATGCGCCCCCCGAAAGACCCACCGAAGTCAAAAGAGTCATGAAAGGATCGAACCTTTCTTGCCGACAAACGCGCCGTCTTTCGGGACACAATACCGCAAGGCGACCACCGGGCGTATCCTCGTCGGGACAATCGTCGCTTCGCCCAAACGGTCGATGTCCTGGGCGATATTGGGACCGTTGTGATCGAGATCATGGAGCATCCTCAGCCGGGAAGGACAGGGCACACACGGGAGGGAGACGTTTTTCATTCTGACGCCCAGCGATAAGCTCGACGTGTTTTTTTTAGGTCAAAGCTTTTTTATGCCGCATTTTTGTTGTAAAGCAAAAAACAGTTAAATGGTCCTTTAGAACAACATGGCACAGAAATTGATAGGATTTCAGGTAACATCGGCCCAAAAGGGTATTGAGCCGTGAAGGTCCGGGATGGAAGCCATGGAAACATTGACCTCAACATCGCTTGATCATTCGATATATTTGAATGATCGCTCTCGTGACCCTTCCGGGGGAGGCGCATGATCGATTGGGAAGAAAGGAACAAAATTGTTCTCGAATACACCATTTCATAAAGGATAAAAATTATGGCACCTTTTACACGCGTCACCACCGGCGTGTCCGGTTTAGACGACATTCTCAATTATCTTCAAATGGGCGACAATGTCGTCTTACAAGTCGATGACATAGCCGATTACAAACGTTTCGTCGACCCCTTCGTCGAGGCGGCGCTCGCCCGCAATCATCGGATTGTCTATATGCGCTTCGCCAACCACCCTCCGATCCTGGAAGCGAATCCAAAGATCCAGATCTATAAGCTCAACGCCAATAAGGGATTTGAATCCTTCTCCACGCAGGTTCACAACATCGTCCGCGACGAAGGCCGCGACGTGTTTTACGTGTTCGATTGTCTGTCGGATTTGTTGATGGCATGGGCCACCGACTTGATGATCGGTAATTTTTTCGTCATCACCTGCCCGTATCTGTTTGAACTCAATACGGTGGCTTATTTCGCGATCCTTCGCAGTCGCCATTCCTTCAAAACGGTCGCCCGGATCCGGGAGACCACCCAAGTCCTGCTTGACGTCTACAACAACGACGGCCGGATTTGCATCCACCCTTTGAAAGCCTGGAAACGTTATACCCCCACCATGTATCTGCCGCATGTGATGGAAGGGGATAAATTCGTGCCGATCTTGAACAGCGCCGACGCCGCCAGTATCCTGTCGTTTCTAACCGATAAGAGCGCGACGAGCGGTGTTCGTAATTTGGATTACTGGGACCGAATTTTTTTGAAAGCCAATACGATCCTGGAAAATCCCGATGCGGTACAAGAAAGACATGAAATGGTCGAAACCCTCTCCCGGGTGATGATCGGGCGGGAAAAAAGGATGCTGTCGTTGGTGAAAGAATATTTCTCTCTTGAAGACTTGGTGGAAATCAAAAAACGCTTGATCGGCACAGGCTTCATCGGGGGGAAATCGGTCGGCATGCTTTTGGCTCGCAACATTTTGCGCAAAGACCCGTCTTTCGATTGGAGCGCGGAACTGGAAATGCACGACTCCTTCTATATCGGCTCCGATATTTTCTACTCCTACATCGTACAAAACGGCTGGTGGAAACTCCTGATGGCGCATAAAACCGACGAGGGGTATTTCGAAATCGCCCGTGAACTGAAAAACAAGATGTTGCACGGCGTTTTCCCCGACGAAGTCAAAGAACAATTCTTGCTGATGCTGGAATATTACGGCCAGGCTCCGATCATCGTCCGATCCAGTTCCCTCCTGGAGGACGCTTTCGGCAATGCCTTTGCTGGAAAATATGAAAGCTATTTCTGCGTCAATCAGGGCACGCCGGAGGAGCGCTATCGTCATTTCGAGGACGCCGTCCGTAGAATTTTCGCCTCGACGATGAATGAAGACGCGCTGACCTATCGTCTCCAGCGGGGCATGGCCAAGCAGGATGAACAAATGGCGCTTTTGGTGCAGCGCGTGTCCGGGGCCCACCGTGGCATCTATTTCTTCCCCGATTTAGCCGGTGTCGGCCTGTCTTACAATACGTTTGTTTGGCAAAAAGGGATGGATCCGAAGGCGGGAATGCTTCGTATCGTCTACGGAATGGGAACGCGGGCCGTCAATCGGGTGGAAAATGATTATCCCCGCATTGTCGCGCTTGACGCGCCCTTGGTAAAGCCGTACGCCAAAAAAGAAGACATGCAGCGATTCACACAACGGGAGGTCGACGTCTTAAATCTCCAACAAAATGAATTCCAATCTCTTCCGGCGGCTGGCCTTTTGACGACCGATATTGAGGCCCATCTGGACTTGATCGCCTCACGCGACGAAACCGCCTCCGCATACATGAAATCGATCGGCCGTCCATCCAAGGATGTCTGGGTCTTGACGTTTGACGATCTGCTCTCCAATACGGATTTTGCCCAAACCATGTCAAAAATGCTCAAAAAACTGGAACAAGTCTACCGCTACCCCGTCGACATCGAATTCACCGCCAACTTCGATTCACAGGGGAAAATGCGGATCAATCTTTTGCAATGTCGCCCGTTTCAGACCAAAGGGCATTACAGCCGGGTCGAGCTGCCGGAAAAAATCGCCAAAAATAAAATTCTTATCCGCCAGGAAGCCAACTTCATGGGTGGCAGCGTTTACCAGGCGATTTCCCGCATCATCTACGTGGATCCCCAAGGATACGCCAAGCTGCCTTTATCGGAAAAGTTTGAAATCGCGAGACTCGTGGGAAAGCTCAACCGCCAAATCGGACGACGTGAGGCCATGCCGACCATTCTTTTGGGGCCGGGCCGCTGGGGGACGACCACTCCGGCCATGGGCGTTCCCGTAAAGTTCTCCGAAATCAACAATATCACGGCCATCGGCGAAATCGCCTATCAAGACGGCGCTTTGATTCCCGACTTGTCTTTCGGAACGCATTTTTTCCAGGATATGGTCGAAATGGACATTTTCTATATGGCCATCTACCCGGAAAAAGACGGCGTCATCTTCAACGACGCCTGGCTGAAAAAGCAGCCCAATATCCTCGCGGACTTGATGCCGGACGACACCCGCTACGCAACGGTCGTGCGTGTTTGTGATGTTCGGGCGAAGGATTTGAGAATTCTTTCAGATATCGTCACGCAGAAAATGATCTGCTTTTTCGGAACATAAAACAGGCCCCGGAAAGCGCCTTCGTCCTTCGCGCCCTGAATCAAAAAAAAGCCGCGCTTTGTTTGACACCAAGGCGCGGCTTTTTCTTGTCAGGAGGAGGCTCCTCAACGCACGAGGACAGGATGCGTTGAGGAAGCCGAAAACACCGGGCATCGAGAATCGCTCAGTCAAGCGCCCGGATTTTGATTTCTTGGGGCCGTCACGACACGGATCAGACGATACCGTAGGCCAGCATGGCATTGGCGACTTTGGTGAAGCCGGCGATATTGGCGCCGGTGACGTAGTCGCCTTTCTTACCATAGGCCTCGGCCGTGTCAAAGCAATTCTTGTGAATGCTCTTCATGATGATCTGCAGGCGGTGATCCACCTCCTCGCGCGTCCACGACAGCCGCAGGCTGTTTTGACTCATCTCCAGCCCAGACGTCGCCACGCCGCCGGCATTGGCCGCCTTCCCCGGACCATACAAAATCTTGTTTTCCTGAAAAATCCGCACCGCCTCCGGCGTCGAGGGCATGTTGGCCCCCTCCGCAACGCAATAACAGCCGTTCTTCACCAGCGCCGCCGCGTTCTTCCCGTTGATCTCGTTCTGCGTCGCGCAGGGCAGCGCGATATCCACCTTGATCCCCTGTTCCCGGATCACATCCCAAACGCTCTTCCCCTCGTAGCAAACCGTCCCCTTGTACGCATCGGCATATTCGCTGATCCGTCCCCGTCGAACATTCTTGAGCTCAAGCACATAGGCGCATTTCTTCTCGTCAATCCCCGCGTCGTCAATGATGCACGCCGTCGAATCGCAAAGCGAAATCACTTTCCCGCCCAACTGATTCACTTTCTCCACCGCATACTGCGCCACGTTCCCGGCCCCGCTGATCGCCACGATCTTCCCCTTGAAATCCAAACCCCGCGTCGCCAGCATCTCCGCCGCAAAATAGGTGGTCCCGTAGCCCGTCGCCTCCGGCCGAATCAAACTTCCACCGTAATCCAGCCCCTTGCCCGTCAATACCCCCGTGTGTTCATTGCGGATCTTCTTGTAGTACCCGTACATGTACCCGATCTCCCGGCCCCCCACGCCAATGTCACCGGCCGGAACGTCCACGTCCGCCCCAATATGCCGGTACAACTCCCGCATGAACGCCTGGCAAAACCGCATCACTTCCCCGTCCGATTTCCCCTTCGGATCAAAATCCGACCCCCCCTTGCCGCCGCCCATCGGCAACGTCGTCAGGGCGTTTTTGAAAATCTGCTCAAACCCCAAAAACTTGATGATCCCCAAATTCACCGACGGATGAAACCGCAGACCCCCTTTAAACGGCCCAATGGCATTGTTGAACTGCACGCGGAAACCCCGGTTCACCTGAACGTTCCCTTTGTCGTCCACCCACGGCACCCGAAATTGAACCGCCCGCTCCGGCTCCACGATCCGCTCGTAAATGTTCGCCTTCACGTATTCCGGATGCTTCCTCACCGTCGGCTCCAATGTCTCCATCACCTCTTCCACCGCCTGGTGAAACTCCGGCTGGTCCAGATCCGTCTTCTTCACTTTCGCTATGACCTCTTGAATGACTGACATGA
>CAZPTW010000216.1:0-5879 GCA_964589235.1 uncultured Smithella sp.
CTGTTCCATCCTCTGTTCGAGGGCGCCGTCGGCATGTATGTCTGCGGAATTACCGCCTACGACGTCTGTCACGTGGGGCATGCCCGTGCCGCCGTGGTCTTTGATGTGGTGTTTCGCCATTTGACGGCCCGCGGTTATCGTGTGACCTATGTGAAAAACTTTACGGATGTCGACGATAAAATCATTGATCGCGCCCATCATGAGGGTCTGACCATTCAGGAAATCTCTGAGCGCTACATTCAAATGCATGACGAGGATATGGCGGCGCTCAATGTATTGAAGCCGACGTTTACGCCCAAAGCGACCGAACACATGCCGGAGATGATCGATCTTATCAAGACTTTGGAAGAAAAAGGCTTTGCCTATGCCGTGGATGGGGATGTGTATTTTTCCGTAAAAGATTATCCGGCCTACGGCGGGTTATCGGGGCGCAATGTCGATGAAATGCTGTCTGGAGCGCGCGTGGACGTCAACGAGAAGAAGAAAAATCCGCTGGATTTCGCCTTGTGGAAAAAAAGCAAAGAGGGAGAACCCTTTTGGGAGAGTCCTTGGGGAAAGGGGCGACCCGGCTGGCATATCGAATGCTCGGCGATGAGTCGCCGCTATCTGGGGGAAACCTTCGATATTCACGGGGGAGGCGAAGATCTGATTTTCCCGCATCATGAAAACGAGATGGCGCAATCTCAGGCGGCATCCGGTAAACCCTTGGCCCGGTACTGGATGCACAATGGCTTTGTGAAAATCAATGCCGAGAAAATGTCCAAGTCCCTGGGCAATATCTTCCCCGTCCGCGAGATCCTCAAAAACTATCATCCAGAGGTTCTCCGTCTGTTCATGTTGCAAAGCCACTATCGATCACCGGTCGATTATTCGGAGACATCGCTGGCGGAAGCCCGTGCGGCGCTCATCCGAGGCTACACGGCGCTTCAGCAGGTCAAGGAAGCGCAAGCCACATTGGCGTCAGACGTTGAAACCCGTCTCGACGCTCCCCATCAAGCCTACGTGGATAAATTGACCGAGCTTAGGGAAAAATTCGACGCGGCGCTGGACGACGATTTCAATACGGCGCAAGCACTGGGGGTTGTGTTTGAGGCGGCAAGGCTGGTGAATCAGATCACCATCAGCGAGAAAAAAACGCCCGCGCCGGTCAAGAAGGTGATCTTACATGCCGCCCAAAAGGCTTTTTCCCATTTCAGCGATGTTTTGGGCGTCTTTGCATCGGACCCCGATGTTTTCTTCGAGACAGACCGAGCCATTGAAGCAACCAAGCGCGGACTTGACGCCCATGAGATTGAAGCTTTGATTGCCGAAAGGCAAAAAGCCCGTCAAGACAAAGACTGGTCAAGAGCGGATGAAATCCGCAAAGAACTTCTGGCCAAACACGTCGCTTTAAAGGATATGTCGGGCAAAACGGTCTGGTCGATTGAATAAAGCGGGTTTTCTTTTGGGTCGTCCTTAAACATTTCTTCTTAGGCTTCCGAAATAGATGGAAAATACATACGGGGTTGTTATATACTTTTGGCTGATGGAACGCCATGTTAACCAACCGCAAGGTCAAAGCATTCTTTCACAGAAAGGCAACCTATGAAGAGATATTTCAAAAAATGGCCGGTGTTTATCGCTGTTTTTTTGGCGGCTTTCGCCGCTTTCAGCTTGTACTACGAAAACAAGGTTTCCGCGCGTGATAAGAATATCTACAAAGAGATCAAGATGTTCAATGAGGTGTTGGACATTGTGCAGAAAAATTATGTCGACGATGTGGATGCCAAGACCTTGATGCAGGGAGCGATAAACGGAATGATCAAAACCCTCGATCCCCACAGCCAGTTCATGACCCCGGAGATTTACAAGGAACTGGAAGTGGAAACGCAGGGGCGGTTCGGCGGAATCGGGATTGAAATCACTATCTTGAAAGACGTTCTCACGGTGGTGTCGCCCATCGAAGACACCCCTGCGTTCAAGGCCGGCGTCAAATCGGGCGATCAGATCATCAAGATCGACGGAAAGTCCACCAAAGACATCACGATCATGGAAGCGGTGAATAAGTTGCGCGGACCCAAAGGCACCAAGGTGACCATCACCATTCTGAGAGAGAATATGCCGCATCCGCGGGATATCACGTTGACGCGCGACATCATTCAGATCAAAAGCGTAAAAGCCAAGACGTTCGACGATCATATCGGGTACATTCGGATCGCCTCTTTTCATGAACGGACGGCGGCGGACTTACAAAAATCGCTCACGGAAGTCGCCGAAAAGACAAAACCTATGAAAGGGCTGGTCCTCGATTTGAGAAACGATCCGGGGGGACTGCTCAATCAGGCCATTGAAGTGGCGGATATGTTCTTGAAATCAGGGGGGATCGTCTCCACGCGCGGCCGAACCAAAATGATGGAAACGAAGATTACGGCGAAAAACAGTGGAACGGAGATTGATGTTCCCATGGTGGTTTTGGTCAACGAAGGCACGGCAAGCGCCGCCGAAATCGTTGCGGGGGCGCTTCAGGACAACGGTCGTGCGCTCGTTATCGGTACGCAGACCTTCGGGAAGGCCTCCGTGCAAACGGTGATTCCACTGGAAAACGGTGCGGCCCTGAAACTGACGACGGCTCGTTATTATACGCCCAGTGGTCGATCGATTCAGGCCGAGGGCATCAAGCCGGACATCGTCGTTAAATTTATCCGGCCCGCGGAAGAAAAAGACTCCCCCATGGACGAGCGGCTTCGAGAAAAGGATTTGAAGGGCCATATCAAACCGGCAAAGGAAGACGGGACGAAGTTGGAAGAAACGACTGCGGAGGAATTCAAGGAAGTATCCGATCTGACCCAGGACAATCAGCTCAAAACCGCGATCGATATCTTGAAGAGCTGGAATATCATGAAAAAGAACATGACCCATTGATTTTCCAGACAAGGCGCGTCCAGCCCTTTATGAAGAGAAAAAGCAAAAAGAATGTTTTGACGGTCGTTTTGACAGTGCTGATTGTCGCCTCGGTAGCGGCCATCGGTTATATGATCTTTTTTCATCGAGAAGAGCCGATCGGCGTCAAAAAGAAAAAATCGGTCGAACGCCAGGTGGAATCGAAATCCAATACCTTCGGGGATCGAGTATCCAAGGCCGGTCAATCGGCGGAAAAGGACAAATCCCACCCGCGCCACCCGACTGACGGGCCCGTCCCCAAACCGACGGCTAAGGAAAAGACCATCATCGCTAAAATTGTGCCGCCTTATTCATCGGTGAAGAAGGTGGCCATCATCATCGATGACATCGGTTATGATATGCAGGCGCTGCGCGATTTGTTGGATATAGACGCCCAGATTACGTTTGCCGTTTTGCCGATGCTCGCCCATTCACGGGAAGCGGCAGAGACGGCTCATCGCTTGAATCGAGAAGTTTTACTCCATCTCCCGATGGAACCAAAATCATACCCCAAGGATAGACCTGGCGCGGGTGCTTTGTTCAAAGACATGAGCCAGGAGGAGGTTTTGCTTCAACTGGAAAAAAATCTTGCCTCCGTTCCCCATGCCGTGGGGGTCAATAATCATATGGGATCGGGTTTCATGTCCGACGAGGAGAAACTGACGGCGGTTTTCAGGCATTTAAAAAAAAACAATTTATTTTTTATCGATTCACGAACGAGTCCGGATTCCCAAACCCGCGCGGCGTCGCAAAAAACGGATTTGACGGTGGCGTCAAGACGGATCTTTCTGGATAACGAAAGGGATTATGAGAAGATCTACCGTGTTTTAATGGACGTGGCCGATCAGCAGCAAGGCGGCGCGCCGCTGATCCTCATCGGTCACCCGTATCCGGAAACGATTCGGGCGCTTCGGGACGCCTGCAAAGTGTTTCGGGAGAGAGGGGTTTCCATTGTGCCCGTGTCGCGCCTGATTGGCAGACAATCAACCCAGGAGAGGTCTTGATGATCCTTTTTGCTGAAGCCGACGATAAATGGCGGCGATTCGAGATAAAAAACAGTCCGTTTTTGTGTTTGATCGGCTTCCTTCTTTTGATGGCTCTGGGGGGATGCGCTTCTTTATGGCCTGTTCCTCCGCTTGCCGCTTCGGCGGCTTCTGAATCTTATGCCAAAGAGGCCGGATATTATTATTCGCTTGCGATTCTGAAGAGGCTTGATGGTGATTTGAGCGGGGCCGTCGACGATATGAAACGGGCCTTGGATTACGCCCCCGGCTCTTCCTATCTCTCGACAGAACTCGTTTCTCTGTATGTGGAAAACGGCAACGTCGATTCGGCGTTGACTTTGGGAGAACAGACCTTGAAGAGAGATCCCGGCAATATGGATTTGCGTTCCATAATGGGTGGGATTTATTTCAGCCGGCAAGAATACGAAAAGGCCATCCGCGAATACCGACTGATCATTGAAATGGATCCGAAGAACGCCGTTTCCTATCTCTATCTGGCGACGATCTACGCGCAGGAAAAAAGGTTCAGCGAGGCGGAGAAAGCCTATCAAAAGATGCTCGAGATCGATCCCGATAACGTCATCGGCCTGTATTATTACGCCAAGACACTGGTGCAAATGAACCGGCAGGGTGAGGCTGAAAATCTGTATCGGAAAATCATCAGCCAGCGTCCGGGGTTCGAATCCGCCTGGCAGGAATGGGGCGCTCTTTTGGAAGCCCAAAAAAAATATGCAGAAGCGATAGACATTTACCGCCGCTATCTCGAGGCCAATCCCACACGCTTCGTCTATCGTGTCCGGATTGCGGAAAACTTGATTCGGCTGGGCAAACCGGACGAGGCGCTTGGGGAGTTTCAGCGAGTGCTGGCCATCGAGCCGGACAACCGGGAAGTTCGAGCGGCGCTTGGACTTTTATATTATGAGCAAAAAAAATACGCAGAGGCGGCCACGGAGTTTATCAAGCTTCTTGAGGCCAAACCTGCCGATGACCGGCTTCGGTATTTGCTGGCCAACACTCTTGAACAAAAGGGGGATTTGAAACAGGCAAAAGCCGAATATTTGAAAGTCTCCACCGTTTTTGAGCTCTTTGCCAATGCCCGGATTCACGCGGCGATGATTTTGAAGAAAGAAGGAGACCTCAAAGGGGCGGCCTCGTTGATCCATCAGGCGATCGAAAAGAAAAACGACGACGCCATCTTGTATCTTTATCTGTCGTCGCTTTATGAAGATCTCAAAGATTTGGCCGCGGCGGAGAAAACCGTATTGGACGGGTTGCGGCAATTTCCCAAAAATGCCGAGTTGCATTACGTCTTAGGCACGATTCAAGAGAAAACCCATCGTCATGACGAAAGCCTCAAAACGATGGAAAAGGTGCTCGAGATCGATCCGAAAAACGCGGATGCCATGAATTTCATCGGTTATTCTTACGCGGACCGCGGTATTCGTCTCGACGAGGCGGAAAAACTCATCAGCCAAGCGCTTGCGATGAAACCGGACAATGGTTACATCCTGGACTCCATGGGATGGGTGCTTTTTAAAAAAAACAGAATCGATGAAGCCGTCCGATATCTAAAAAAGGCGCTGGAATATCTCCCCGACGATGCCGCTATTTTGGAGCACTTGGGAGACGTCCTGCTCCATCAAGGTCGGCATCAAGAGGCTTTGGACTGTTATCGTCAGGCCGTCAAAAACGACCCGGACAATAAAAGAATGAAGGACAAAATCGACGCGTTGCTCAAGAAGAAATAAAACCGGCCGACACGTTTCGAGGGGTGAGGGAAAAGAGAAAAGGATGACAAGACGCGCAACTCGGAAAATGGGGCTTCTTTTGTCGTTCATTGGGTTGGTGGCGATTGCGGCCTGCGCGGGGGGGCCTGCGGTGATGATTCCCCGTCAAGAGCCTGCCGCTCTGCCTGTTTTGACAGGGGCCTTGGGTGGAAACGAGCGGATCGTGGCC
>CAZPTW010000217.1:0-5877 GCA_964589235.1 uncultured Smithella sp.
CAACGGATTCCTAATCCGTGTGCCGCGCGTTCGACTCGCGCCAGGGGCACCAATTCGATAACGATCGACGCGGGCGTGTCCGTTTCCGTAAAGGGACATCCTGTTTCAATTCTCCGGAATGTGTTGCGCCCGGGGATTTTCTTCCTCAGGGGAGGAGAAAGTCATTTTCGGTAAAATCCATCCCATTTCAACCCCATAACCCTCCTTTAGGTTTGTCGTGAAGTCCGAGGACCGCCTTGAGACGATGGGCATTTTCATGACGGCCGAAGATAAACGTCAGCCGCGCAAAATGGGGACATGTCAACTTGGATTGAAGTTCAGGAATTCCAGAGAGGGAATCAAGACGCAAAAGCTGTTAATATCCGATGGAGCTTAATTTCGAAAGAAGTCCTTGACAGATAAAGGTCCGTTTCTTATACTGATTTTGAGTTGTGGACGTTGTCGGTTAATCTGAGGTTGTTCATCTTTGGGTTGTCTTTTCAATTCTCCCATCCACAAAAAAAATTTTTTCCTGCAAAGAGGCTTTTTTCACAATGCTGACAAAAACACCCCTGCTGACCCGACAGATCGAGGCCATTATTGAGTCATCCTACGATGGTATTTATGTCACGGACGGCGAGGCCAATACCATTATGGTCAATTCAGCCTATGAAAACATGACCGGTATCAAAAGGGAGGAAGTCATTGGGCGGAATATGAGGGATCTCGTGAGGGAGGGCTTCATTGATCAAAGCGTAACGCTCAAGGTGCTTGAAACGGGGAAGCGAGCCACCATCCGTCAGAAACTGCGGTCCGGCAAGGAGATTCTGGTGACGGGAAATCCCATTTTTGATGACAGCGGCAACATCATCATGGTTGTGACCAATGACCGAGACATGTCTGAGCTGATCCAGTTGCATGAGCAGCTTGAACACTCCATGCAGATCGCCATGGCTTACAAAGAGAAGCTGCAGACGATGCTGGAATCCAGTTTTTTCGGCAGTGACTTTGTGGTCGCTTCCCAAGCGATGTATGAGGTTTGCAGCTTGGTGGAACGGGTCGGGAAGACCGATGCGACGATTTTGTTTTACGGGGAGACAGGGGTGGGCAAAGACCGACTGGTTGAGGAAGTCCATAAGATATCCCCCCGGTACACGAAGGGCGTTTTGGTCAAAATCAATTGCGGTGCGATTCCGGAATCTCTGTTGGAGAGTGAACTGTTCGGGTATGAATCCGGTGCGTTTACAGGCGCCAAAAAAGAAGGAAAGATCGGTTTGTTCGAGTTGGCCGATGGCGGGACCGTTTTCTTGGACGAGGTGGAATGCCTGCCTCTTTCTCTCCAGCCCAAACTGCTGCGTGCCCTTCAGGATTTTAAGATCGTTCGGGTCGGCGGCACAACACCCAAGAAAGTGGATGTGCGGGTGGTCTGTGCCACCAATATGGATTTAAAAGAAATGGTCGAGAAAAATCAATTCCGGGCCGACCTTTACTATCGGCTCAACGTGGTTTCGGTGGTCGTGCCGCCGTTGAGAGAAAGAAAAGAGGACATACCGCACCTGGTGCATTTCTTCATGAATCATTTTAATCAGAAATACAAGAAAAAGAAGCATGTCACGCAAAAGACATTGGATTTGCTTATGGCTTACGCCTGGCCCGGCAATGTGCGAGAGCTTGCCAACGTGATGGAACGATTGTCAGTGGTGACGGACAAAATGCAAATCGATCCCGAAGATCTGCCTCACGAAATTCGCGGTGACGCGCTGGGTTCGGAAATCGACCGAGATGTTCCGCTGAAACAATACTTGGAAGAAAAGGAAATCGCCTATATCCGCCGGGCGGTCAAAAAGTTCGGCAGCGCCCGCAAGGCCGCCGTCGCTTTGAAAGTCGATCATTCCACCCTGACACGCAAACTGCAGCGTTACGAAAGGGGACAAGCTGGATCTTGACCAAAAAGCTCCAGGCGTCAGGCGGACACAACCATTCCGCTCATGTCATGTTGGCCGAAAGGTCGGTGCTTTCACCGATGATATTTGTGATAGGCCCGCCATAAGTCGTCGCGGAAATCCGGATGGGCGATTGCAATGAGCGCTCGGGCCCGATCCGGAAAGGATTTTCCCCGCAAGTCGGCGACGCCGTATTCCGTGACGACCATGTGAATATCCGCCCGTGTGGTGGTCACAACGGCGCCTTCGTCCAAATGCGGAACGATTCTGGAAATTTTGCCGCCCTGCGCGGTCGAGGGGAAGGCCAGAATCGATCTTCCTCCTTTTGAATGGGTCGCGCCCCGCACGAAATCCGCTTGTCCGCCTGTGCCGCTGTATTGCTTGTACCCAATCGTGTCCGATGCGGCTTGGCCGGTAAAATCGATCTGGAGCGCGGAGTTGATGGACACCATGTTATCGTTGCGGGAAATGACTTCCGGACTGTTGGTGTAATCAAACGCGTAAGCTTCGACGAAGGCGTTGTCGTCGATGAACTTGTAGAGCTTCTCCGTCCCCATGAAGAAGGAGGCGACCATTTTGCGGCGGTGATAGTTCTTTTTTCGGCACGTGATGACGCCTTTTTCCACCAAATCCACCACGCCGTCGGAAAACATTTCGGTGTGAATGCCCAAATCTTTTTTATCTTTCAAAAAGCCGAGAACGGCGTCCGGTACGGCGCCGATACCCAGCTGCAGGCAATCCCCGTCCTTGATGAGCTCGGCGCAATATCCGCCGATCGCTTCGTCGATGGCCGTGATTTGTGGTGGTTTAAGAATCAACGGAGCGGTATCGCATTCGACGATATAGTCGATTTCCGACACATGGATGAAAGAGTCCCCCAGTGTTCTGGGCATATTCGGCGTGACTTCCGCAATCACCATTTTGGCGCTTTCCGCGGCCGGTTTGGTATAATCGACTGAAACGCCGAATGAGCAGTATCCTTGCCTGTCCGGCACGGAGAGCATGCAGAGCGTTACGTCCACGGGGAGGATTTTATCGATAAACAAGCGCGGCAGATCGCTGTTGTGCACGGCGGTGAACACGGCGCGACCCTCATGAATCGCCTGTCTGGAGCCGGCACCGGCAAAAAGAGAATTGTGCAAAAAGTAAGGCTGATTCTCAGGGAGACAATAAAGAGAATGGCCCATGGCGATTTGATGGGCGATCTCGACGTTTCGATAACGCTCCCGTTGGGCAACCATTGTTTTCAGCAATAGTTCCGGAGACCCCGCGGCATGGCCGCAAACGACGCGATCCCCGGGTTTGATATGGGCAACCGCTTCCTCAGCACTGACAAGCTTTTGCGAATAAATTTTTTCCCAATTCATCGATTCCTCCGCAGCAGGATTATGCTCGCATGGTTATGCTAAAGGGTATATGCCATCATCCCCTCTTGAATCATGGCGCTAGCATATTTAGTGCCAGAGACAACCGGTCCTAATGCCGGCTTTCGCTGAGACCATGATTCGCTGTCATGATAAAGTGGGAGAATCCAGGCGATGGGACGGCGCTTCCTCTTATTATAGAGCATCCTCATCAAGGTCGTTTCGTCCCCATTTCCAGGCGCAGTCTTTGCGGCTCGGCCTCGTCATGGATGGAAGAGCTGTAAAAAAAGAAAGGCTGTCGCCCTTTTCACCGTTACGTTTCCTTTCATCCTCCCCAAAAAGGTGTATCGATGCAACGGCATTTTATCTTATAGCGACGTTTCAGAAATAATTTCAAAGAGATTGAATAAAACTGACCCGGTGATAAAATACACCATGAATCAGCGGTCGCGGTCGTCTTTTGATAAATCGTTGAAAAAAAGCCTGTTTTGATCATTACCGAAGGAAGCGGCGTTGCGATTCTACACCGGTTTTGGGATGTCGTTCGTCTTTTGGACAGGACGAAAGCCCCTGATGTTCATCTCGAGGAGACTTTTGGTTTTCACGTTCAAAGAAATCCATCGGCAAAAAAAGCTATGGCGTCTTTACTTTCGGATGTCGGATGTTTGCCGGGCGTATTCATCCTATCCTTTTGAACATATGGAGTTTTATGACAGTTTGGGATCATGGGTCTTAAGCGTTTTTTTGTTTCATGACGTTGTTGAGTCCAGCGGCTTTGTTTTTCAACGCGCGGGTTCCCGTCGCGTTTCCGGGGGATGGCATATATGTTGCTGTTTAGCACGGTGTTGAAACGATTCTCCTAGAGCCAAACGGATTTCGTCAATCAATCGAGAAGGACAAGACACGATGAGCGGAAAGTTTTTTGAAGATTGGGTGATCAACGATGAATATACCACTCCCACCCGAACGATTACGGAAACAGATGTGGTGATGTTTGCGGCAATGAGCGGCGACTACAACGAATTGCATACCAGCACGGAGGCGACAAGGAACAATCAGTTCGGTCAAAGAATCGCTCATGGCCTTTTGATTTTGAGCATTTCGCACGGTCTTCTTTTTCGAACCGGCTTTTTGGATCAAACGGCGATGGCTTTTCTGGGGGTCGACCGCTGGAAATTCCAGGCGCCGGTTTTTTTCGGGGACACGATTCGGGTGAAGTTCAAGGTCACCGATAAGAAAGCAAGCAAAAGCAAAGCGGACCGGGGTGTCGTGACGCTGTCTCTGGAAGTCGTCAATCAAAACGGCGTCGTGGTTCAGTCCGGTGATAAAACCATCATGATCAAGAGAAAATAAGGAAGAATGTATGTATTTACTGCATAACGACGATGTCAAGATGTTTGTCGATCAGTTGAGAAAAATGGTCGATCTCAAAGTGAGACCCAGAGCGGCCGAAATTGACGAGAAGGAAGAATTCCCTTGGGATTTGAAGAAAACCTTCCAAAATATGGGACTGCTCGGAATCGCCGTTCCCGAAGAATACGGTGGAACCCGTCAAGGACATCTTTATACCTGTCTGGCAGTGGAAGAAATCGCCGTGGCGTGTGTCAGCTCATCCTTGATCGTTCAGGGCCAGGCGCTGGGCTGGGAGCCGATTCTCATCGGCGGCAGCGAAGAACAGAAAAAGAAATACGGGCCGATGATCGCGTCAGGGGACGTGATCATTTCCTATGCGCTGACCGAACCGGGCGCCGGTTCCGATTCCGGGGCGATGTTGACCAAGGCCGTCAAAAAAGGGGACAAATATATTATTAATGGTACCAAGTGTTTTATCACCAATGGTCCTGTGGCCAATCTGATTACTCTTTTCGCCATGACCGATCCGTCTAAAGGAGTGAAAGGCATCAGCGCTTTTGTCGTGCCCACCGATTCGCCGGGCTTTTCCGTCGCCAAATGGGAAAAGAAAATGGGCATCAAGGGATCGCCCACCGGCCAGCTCGTTTTCGAGGATGTAGAAGTTCCGGCTGAAAACCTCATCGGCCAGGAAGGCAAGGGATTCATCTATGCGATGAAAACCCTCGATACCTCGCGACCGGTCATCGGCGCTCAAGCCTGCGGTGTCGCGCGCGGCGCTCTGGAACTCGCCATCAAGTATTCTAAGGAAAGAGTGCAATTCGGGCAGCCGATCGGACAATTTCAGGGCATCGGTTGGATGCTGGCCGATATGGCCGCCGAAATCGACGCGGCAAGATCCCTCGTCTATCAAGCCGCCGAACTCGTCGACAAAAAAGACCCTCGTTCCAGCTATCTGTCGGCCGCGTCAAAGCTAGTGGCGTCCAACACCGCCATGAAGGTGACCACCGACGCGCTTCAAATCGCCGGAGGCTACGGCTACATGCGGGAGTATCCCTTCGAACGGATGATGCGTGACGCCAAGATCACTCAAATTTATGAAGGGACGAATCAGATCATGAAGCTGATTATTTCCCGGGAATTGTTGAAATAGTTGACATCAAAACGATCCATGCAAGCATTGCGATCAAAAAGAACAAGGAGGCCAAGCATGTTCAAAGGTAAAATCATCGATCTGACAC
>CAZPTW010000218.1:0-5865 GCA_964589235.1 uncultured Smithella sp.
CCCCATCTGATCGTCCACGACGGTCAACGTGCCGCAAGCCTTGGCGCGATCTAAAATGGCCGAAACAAAGTTTTTCCCTTTGGCCCCGTATAACCAGGCGGTTCGAATCAGAATGAACTGATCCATCAGTTGCCGCAAGTGATGCTCTCCGGCCAGTTTGGACGCCCCGTAAGTATTGAGCGGGTTACACGGGTCCTCTTCCGTATAAGGGCGGTCGGCCGCCCCGTCGAAAACATAGTCGGTGCTGTAGTGAACGACGAGTATGTTTTTGTCCTTGCACGCCTGGGCGATATTTTTCACCCCCTCCGCGTTCACCGCAAAACACGTCTCCTTGTCTGTCTCGCATCCATCCACATTGGTATAGGCGGCGGCGTTGATCAAAAGCTGCGGTTTCACGTCCGCGACGGCGTTTCGGCAATCGGAGGCCCGCGTAATGTCGATGTCCCCGATATCCATCCCGACGACATCATGACGGTGCCGAAACTGAACCATCAAATCGGAACCCAGCATGCCTTTATGTCCCAGCACCAAGACCTTCATGTCAATAATGTACCTCCTTCAAAAAAAGCCCGCAGGCGGGCGCCGACTGACCGGCTTTGGTCCGATCACGCGAGGCGATGATGTCATGCATATCCAGGGGGGCGAGTTTACCCCGCCCGACATCCACCAAGGTGCCGACCATATTGCGAACCATATGCCGTAAAAAACCGCTGGATTCAACGGTAAATTCCAGCATCGCACCTTCACCTCGCTCGATCTCGAGACGCGTGAGCGTCCGGACCCGATCCTGAATGTCGCAACCTGTTTTACAAAAACAGGAAAAATCATGCTCACCCAAAAGAAAGGCTGCCGCTTGACGCATGCGCTCCACATCCAGAGGGAAACGGACGAACCAGACGTATTGTCGTCCGAGCACGGGCCGCAGGCGTTGGTTGCAAATCCTGTAAAGATAAACCTTTTTTTTCGCGTCTTTGAGCGCGTTGAACGCCGCTGGCGCCTCCTGCAGGTCTTTGACCACGATATCGACGGGTAAGACACTGTTCACGCCGAACCATATTTTCCGAACGGGGAGAAGACTTTCCGCGTGGAAACTCGCCACCTGATTGAGGGCATGCACCCCGGCATCCGTTCGGCCCGACGCAATGATCGTCACCTTTTCCCCAAGAATGGACGCCACCGCCTCTTCCAAAACTTGCTGTATGGAGCGCCCGTTTTTCTGTCTTTGCCAGCCGCAGTAAGCCGCGCCGTCGTATTCGAGAATCATCTTAAAATTGCGCATCGTTACAAATCAGACTTGCCACTTTTTCCTAAAAAGGTTAAGCATTGCCGTCTTTTATTCCATACCGTCGGCTGGAGTTTCCAAAAACCGGCCAGCGATAGTAGCCTACGACGAAAAACGGGTCAAGATAAAACACAACTATCAAAATATAAAGGAGATTCTCATGAGTAACGAGGTTAAGCCTTTGACAACGCAAGACAAGCTTCAACAGTTCGAAGCCAAGGTGGAGTCACTCCGTCAGATGGGGGGGGCCAAAGCCGTTCAAAAACAGCATGAAACCGGGAAGCTCACGGCCCGTGAACGTCTGAATGTTTTGTTCGATTCGGGAACCTTCCAGGAAGTCCAGCTTTTCGTTCAACACCGTTCCCATTTATTCGGGATGGATAAAAAAGACATTCCGGCCGACGGTGTGATCACAGGATTCGGCAAAGTCAACGGCCGCGTCGTTTTTGCGGCATCTCAGGACTTCACCAGCGCCGGCGGCACGCTGGGTGAGATGCATGCCAAAAAGATCTGGAAGGTCATGGATATGGCCCTCGACGCGCAAAAACCGTTTGTCGCCATCAACGACTCCGGCGGCGCGCGCATTCAAGAAGGTGTTCCGTCGCTTGAGGGCTATGGCGGCATCTTCTACCGAAATACCGTGGCCTCCGGCTATATTCCGCAAATCACCGCCATTATGGGCCCGACGGCGGGCGGCGCGGTGTATTCCCCCGCACTCACCGATTGGATCTTCATGGTCAAAGAAAAGTCTTACATGTACATCACAGGGCCGGACGTCATTCGCGCCGTCATCGGGGAAAATGTCACCCAGGATGAATTGGGCGGCGCCGTGGCGCACGCCACCAAAAGCGGCGTCTGCCATGTTGTCACGGAAAACGACACGGACTGCTTACACAAAATCAGGACACTGCTTTCCTACCTGCCCGACAGTTGCAACACTCCGCCGCCTCAGACGCCTCCAACTGACGTTCCTGATCGGGAATGTCTTGAACTCGACAAAATCATTCCTGACAAAGCCGCCCGCGCCTACAACATGAAAAACATCATCAAATCGGTGGCGGACAGCGGGGAGATCTTTGAGTTGCACGATCAGTGGGCCCAAAATATCATTATCGCCTTCATCCGCATCATGGGCCATCCGGTCGGCGTCATCGCCAACAACCCCATGTTTTATGCGGGCGTGCTCAACGTCAACGCATCGGATAAGGCCGCCCGTTTTATCCGTTTTTGCGACGCCTTCAACGTTCCTCTTCTGACGTTCACCGACGTTCCCGGCTACATGCCCGGAACGGACCAAGAGTGGGCGGGAATCATCCGTCACGGGGCCAAACTGCTTCATGCCTATGCTGAAGCGACCGTTCCTAAAATCACGGTGGTCACAAGAAAAGCCTACGGCGGCGCCTATATCGGCATGTGCTGCAAACAGTTGGGAGCGGATTATGTCATGGCTTGGCCGACGGCGGAGATCGCCGTCATGGGCGCGGAAGGGGCTTGCAATATCATCTATCGAAATGAAATCAGCCAAGCCGCCGATCCAACCGCCAAACGCGCCGAGCTCATCGCGGGGTACGAAGAAAAATTCAATAACCCCTACTTCGCCGCGTCACTTGGCGCCATCGATGAAGTCATCAGGCCGGCTTTCACCCGTAAACGTATCATCGCCGTCTTGGACGCGATGAAAGATAAAAAAGAAACCCGACGGGCGAAAAAACACAACAACATTCCGCTTTAGAGGCGACCGCGGCCTTCCCGAACCGATGATCCTCTTTTCGGGGGAGGCCGCTTCCCCAAACCGGACCGTCCTCTTTGAACTGAGCGGGAACCGATTGTAAAGAAGGGGGGAAGATCGTTTCGCCCTTCTTTATTTATCTTCTCCGTCATTTTCAATGCGGAACCGGAGACAGGCCGTATGAAAAAGACGATTCGCCATCAAGCCGTAGACATTCTCGATCAAGTGTCCAAACATCGTCGGTTCGCCGGCGATCTGCTGGATATCTATTTGGAAAAGCAGGACCTTTCACAAACGTCGGATGGACGGTTGCTAACCCACCTCGTCTATGGCGTGCTTCGGCAGCAGGGTCTTTTGGACTGGATTTTAAGTCGGCTCTATCGCGGCCGATTTCCTAAGATGGAAGAAACCGTAAAAAACATTTTGCGGACGGGTCTTTATCAGCTGAAGTTCAGCGACCGTCTTCCGCCGTTCGCCGTCGTTGACGAAGCGGTCAAGATCGCCAAAAAAAAATCACCCGCGCTGGGAGGATTGGTCAACGCCGTTTTGCGACGCTATCTTCGCGATGCGGAAAAGATGACGGTTCCTTCTCCCCACGACAATCCCATAGAGCATATTGCGATTTCTCACTCTCACCCCGTTTGGCTTGTCAAATCTTGGGTCGACATTTACGGACTGGATGAAACGATCGCTCTCTGCCGGGCAAACAATGAACAGCCTCCGACAACATTGCGCGTCAACACCTTGAAGATCTCCCGAAACGACCTTGTGGAAAAACTTCGCCAACAGGGCTTTGCCTGCGACCCATGCCGATTTTCACCAGACGGCGTCAACATCACGGACGCTCCATCCGTCATTCAGAAAACCGCTTTTTTCAAAGACGGACTCCTGCGCCTTCAAGACGAAGCGGCCCAACTCGTTTCCTATCTCGCCGCCCCTTTCGCCGGGGGGACCTTCCTTGACGCTTGTGCGGGAACCGGCGGCAAAACCGGTCACATGGCGGCTTTGATGAAAAACCAAGGTTGCATTGTCGCCTTGGACAAAGACAGCGAAAAGCTCGAGCGGTTGAGTCAAGAATCCATCCGCGTCGGAGCAACCATCATTGAAACAAAAAAGGCTGATCTTCGCCAACCTCTGCCGAAAGACTTTTCAAACCGATTTGACGCCGTGATCGTCGACGCCCCCTGTTCCGGAACCGGGACGCTCCGGCGGAATCCGGAAATCAAATGGCGCCTCCAGCCGGATGATATTGACATGTATGCAACAAACCAGCTGATCCTGTTGTCTCATGCCGCGCAGGCCGTCAAAAAGGGAGGACGTCTCATCTATTGCACATGTTCTATATTGCCGGCTGAAAACGACGATGTTCTCCGCCGCTTTGCGGTGACACATCCGGAATACGTGCTCGAAAAGCCGCCGATGTCAGTTCCCGCTCACACCACAGACCGCCGCGGATTTTTCAGAATGTATCCACATCGCCATGCCACAGACGGATTTTTCGGCGCCGTCCTGAAGCGCCGGAATTAAATTGACGAACCCGATGCAATCATGCTAACTTTCCGTGCTAAACTTTCTTAAGGAGCAGTCATGTTTATCCAACAGATGCAAGTCGGGCATATGGCCGTTTTCGCCTATCTTGTCGGAGATCCAATCACCGGGGACGCCTTGGTGATTGATCCCGCCGATAACGCGAAAGGCATTTTAGAGGTCGCCCAAAAAAATAATCTCAGGATCAACTATATCGTGAACACCCACGGCCATGTGGATCACATCGGCGGCAACGCCGACATGAAAAAGCTCACAGGGGCCAAGATCGTCATTCATGAAGACGACGCCTTTATGCTGACATCAACACCCGCGGCGATGCTGCGCATGTTCGGTGCGACGCAGTCTCCGCCCGCGGACATTCTGGTTCGCGACGGTCAGATCCTTTCGGTCGGAAATGTCGATCTGAAAGTCATCCATACGCCGGGTCATTCTCCCGGCGGCATTTGCCTATACACCCCCGGTTACGTCTTCACCGGCGATACATTGTTTGTGGAAGCGATCGGTCGCACCGATTTGCCTGGGGGATCCTGGCAGACCATGTACAACGCCATTAAAAGCCGGCTCTGCACCTTGCCGGATGACACCAAAGTGCTGCCCGGCCATAACTACGGCCGCATGCCGTCCTCGACCATCGGACATGAAAAGCAATATAATCCATACGTTCAATGAAGGAGCGGACACGCCATGCATAAAAGCATCTCCCAAACCAATTTAGCGAAGTTGAAGTTCCTCAGCCGCGGTAAAGTTCGTGACCTTTATGCCGTCCGAGACTATCTGTTGATCGTCGCCACAGACCGGATTTCGGCCTTTGACGTCATCATGCCCAATCCGATTCCCGGAAAAGGAAAAATCCTCAATCAAATGTCCGCCTTCTGGTTCAAGCAGATGGAGAGTATCATCGGCAACCACATCGTCTCGACGGATGCCGCCGATTTTCCGCCCGAATGCGCCGCCTACTACGACATTCTCAAAGACCGCAGCATGCTGGTCAAAAAAGCGACACCGCTTCCCGTGGAATGTATCGTTCGCGGATACCTGACCGGATCTGGCTGGAAAGATTCCCGTCACAACCAAACGGTTTCCGGCATCAAACTGCCCGACGGTTTGAAGGAATCCTGCAAGCTGCCCCAACCGATTTTCACGCCGACCACCAAAGCTCCGGAAGGCGAACATGACACACCGATCACCCGGGCCGAAATGGAGGATTTAATCGGAGCGGACCTCACCGAGCAGGTCATTCAAGCATCTTTGGCGATTTACGAGCGCGCGGCGGCCATGGCGATCAAAGCCGGCATTATCATTGCGG
>CAZPTW010000219.1:0-5788 GCA_964589235.1 uncultured Smithella sp.
CCGGGATTACCGAAGCCTGTAGCTGGCCTTTGCCATGCCGCTCATCTTGAGCCTTCTTTTCGGCTACGCCTTGAGCCTCGATGTTGACCATATCGACGCCGTTGTCGTCGACTTTGACCAAACAAAGACCAGCCGCGATTTTATCGGAACACTGACGGCTTCTTCTTATTTTCGTGTTCTGGCGTTCCGGACGTCCTCTGAGCAAGCCGCAGGTGATCTGGATCATGGACGCGCGGCCTTGGCCGTCATCATCCCGCCTCATTTCACCCAAACGCTCGGGGCCGGACGCAACGCCCAAATTCAGGCGATTTTGGACGGCAGCGATCCCAACTTCGCCGGGATCGTCCGCGGGTACCTCACGTCGGTCGCCGAACAATATAACGCGCAACTTCTTCTTCGTTCCCTCAATCAAAACGGTCTTGAAAAAATCCAACCCCCCGTGGACGGTCGCATCCGCATCTGGTTCAATGAAGACCTGGAGAGCCGAAACTTCATCATTCCGGGGATTATCGCCATCATCATCATGATCGTCGGCGCGCTTCTCACGTCCCTGGTCATCGCGCGCGAATTCGAAAACGGCACGATGGAAACCATCAAGTCCTTGCCGCTGGGCGCGATGGAATTCTATCTGGGCAAGGCTTTCCCCTACTTTTGCATCGCCCTGATCGACGTGTTTGCGGCCATGATCATGGGGCAGGTTCTTTTCGGTGTGACCATGAAGGGTGATTTCTGGCTGATGCTTTCAGCGACGTCGCTGTATTTGTGTGTGGCCATATCACTGGGCCTTCTCATCTCGGCGGCGACCCAATCGCAGATGGTCGCCAACCAACTGGCCATTCTGATCACCTATCTGCCGTCCCTTCTCCTGTCCAACTTCGTTTTCCCCATCGTCAATATGCCGGTCTGTCTGCAGTACCTGACCTATGTCGTCCCGGCGCGCTACTACATCGACATTCTGGTCGGCGTCTATCTGCGGAACACCGGTCTGCATCAATTATGGCCGAGCCTGGCGGTGTTGGGCGCTTTTTTTGTCGCGCTGTCCATCCTGAACTTTCGCCTGCTTAAAAAGGAGGGCCTGTGAGCTTGGTCCGAATTCGGGAACTCGTGCGCAAGGAATTTCTCCAGCTCTTCCGTGACCGGAGAAACCGGGTTCTACTATTTGTCGCGCCGGTGATCCAATTGCTGGTCTTCGGCTACGTGGTCAATTACGATATCCGCCACATCCGGCTGGCGCTCATTGACGAATCGAAGACCGCCGACAGCCGGGCCCTTGTGGACAAGTTGAGCGCCGGCGGCGTGTTCAACGTTACGGCGCGGCCTGCCTCCGATCGCAACCTCGAGGAGATGCTGCTTTCGGGATCCCTCGACATGGCCTTGAAAATTCCCCCGGATTTCGCGGCGAAAATCCAAAGCGGCCAAACGGCGTCCGTTCAGGTTCTAGTCGACGGGACGATGAGCAACATGGCGGCCATGCGCCTGGCCTACGCGCGGGCGGTCATCGACCTCTATAACCGCAAAACGCTTACGGAACGGTATCCTCAACAGTCACCCTTCGGCCAAATCGACGTGCGCGTCCGGACGTGGTACAATCCAAATCTGGACAGCCAGTATTTCTTTGTCCCGGGCATCGTGTCCTTTCTGGTGATGCTCACGTCGCTTTTATTGACCTCGATTGCGATCATCCGGGAAAAGGAAAAGGGAACCATGGAGCAGCTCATCGTGACGCCCATCAAACCTTATGAATTGATCCTGGGCAAGACGATCCCTTATACCCTTCTGTCGCTTTTGCAGATGACCGTGGTGGTTCTCTTTGCCATTTTTTGGTTTGAAATCCCCCTCCTGGGAAACGTGCCTTTCTTGTTTTTCACGACCCTCCTCTTTTTGTTGAGCACGCTGGGTATCGGGCTTTTTATTTCCACGATTGCAGGCACACAACAGCAGGCCATGATGACGACGTTTTTCGTCCTTCTGCCTTTTTTGCTCCTGAGCGGCTTCATCTTCCCCATCGCCAACATGCCCCCCCTCGTTCAATGGATGACGTATCTCAACCCGCTTCGTTTCTTTCTGATCATCATCCGCGGCATTTTTCTCAAAGGGGTGGGGCTTTCTGTCTTATGGCCGCAGGTGCTGGCCTTGGCGATTCTCGGCGCCGCCGTCTTCGGCGCTTCAATTGCCCGCTTCAAAAAACGTCTGGATTGATGTAAGGAAAGACGATTTTCGGGCCGTGGCGCGTTTGGGGCCGGCCGCGGGAGATCTCAAAAAACGGCGGAAAAACCATGTTGAAAGTGATTGACGATGAAACCCTGATCCGGAAATATGCCAAGCTGTTTGCGCGGCGCTTGAGGCCCTTTGCCGATGAAACGATCAAAGTCAAACTCGGTCATCAGGGGGCAAGTTTTACCGCGAGAATCCGCTGGTCGAGGAGACTGGGGCTGTGGTCGTTTTCACGACCCTCCCCGGGCGTCCGCTGGGCCAATTTCTTCGGCACGGAAAAACCCGCGCCGGGCATCAGCCTGGCTATCACCACCGAAATCAATTTCCCCTGGTCCGGTGTCGACCGGAAAACCGGCGCTGCCTTCGCGCGCGATATCTGGAACAATGTTTACGTCGTTCACCGCGGCAGAATCGGCGGAGGGAAAAAGGGCGTTGGGAAGTCACTTTTCGAGGAAAACTATCGAGGGGTGTGGACTTGGATGGAAGACCAAGACACCCGGGCTCAAGTGGCTGTTGTCGGAGCGCTCTCAAGCCCGCGCTTCGCTCTGCAGGCGGCCTTGTTTGTTCGAAAGATCGACCGTCTGAAGTCTAGAGTCTCCTCGTCTCTTCAGACGTCACTGAATTTTCAGGATGTTTCCTTTCGCGAGGCGTTCATCGGATACGGCCCTGCCTGTCCAATCTGTGATCGCCTCTCCGAGGCTTGCGACCACGACCTCGTTTTAAGTCACCTGGCTATGCTTTTGAAACGATGGAAATACAAAGTCGGCAACGACGCCGATCGTGAATTGTTCGTGATGTCTCAGGACCATCAGCGCGTTTCTCATGTTTTCGCCGTTCCGACCGATAGTACATCCAGAAGCGTTCTGGCAAAAGCCGCCGAACTGCTTTTGTGGAAAACCGCGGAAGGGGATGGGGTGACCGCTGTGCTTGTCATCCAAGAAGATCAATTGATTCAATATGTTCAGGCCATGGAACGCCTTGGCGTCATACCGCTGCCCTACCGGATGGAAGGCGAACGGATTGTGTTTTCGGATCTGAGGAAAATTCGGCTTGACCCAAACGGCCGGGTATGAAAGCGTAAGCGATCCAAAGGACCGTCGTCACTTAATATTTGACTGATCTTTCACTCAATGAACAGGAAAGGAAAGGCGACAACAAAATGATAGAACGGCGTAAACGAACACGAGTGTGGGTCGGTTTTGACCTCAATGTTGTCGTAAAAGGGAAAAAAATCAAGGTCAAGACCCTCAATATCAGCATGACGGGGGTCAGCTTCATCAGCCCGCGCGCCCTGCCGATCGGGGAACGATGCACGATCAATCTCGTGCTCAACGAGGAGGCTCAGCTCAACATTGAAGCCAAAATCCTTCGGTCGCAAGACAAGGAAACGATCGCCTCCTTCCTTGTCATGGATGAGGAAAGCTTTTACCACTTGAAGCGGATCCTGCAGTTCAACGCGGCGGATTCCGATCAAATCGAGAAAGAACTGCGTCAGCCGGCATTCACCTGAAATACGATGTGCAATCGGCGGCAAGGGAGCATAACTTTTTCAAGGAGTCGACGCATGCCTAAAATGTCACCGTCCCGGCTGGTCGCCGGAATGAAATTGGCCAAACCCGTGTTGACAAAAAGCGGCATGGTGATGCTTGCAGAAGGCACGGAACTGACGGATTCCTGGATTGAAAGAATCCAAGATATGGATATCCAAAGCGTTTTTGTCGAAGGCCCGCCCATTCAAACCGTGCCGAAAGAGGAGGCGCTGTCCCGCCTGGAGGCTCGATTCGCCATGTCGGAGGGCAAGCCGTTGATGAGCGGCATCAAAAAACTGGTCAAGGAGCATATTGAAAGTCTCTATGAATAAAATGGACCTGAAAATTCTTCGTCATAAAGTAGAAAGCATCAATACCTTGCCCACCGTTCCGGGTGTGCTCAAGCGACTGTCCGCCATCATCGAAAAACCCAGGATCACGATCGTCGAGATCAGCGCGTTCATCTCCAATGATCCGGCGCTTACCACAAAGGTCCTGAAGATGGTCAATTCGGCGATATACGGTTTCCCGGGCCGAATCGCCTCCGTGTCGCACGCGACGATGCTTTTGGGACTCAATGTGATCAAGGGGCTTTTGTTGGGCGTGTCCGTCTTTGAATTGATGCAGAAAACCATGAACGGCCTGTATGAACATTCCCTGGCTTGCGCCATCGCCTCGCGCGTGATCGCCCAGAAAAAAAACCTCAAAGAGCCGGAAGAAGTTTCCGTCGCGGGGCTTCTGCATGACATTGGAAAAGTGATTCTGGTGTTGGAATTCGCCCAGGAATACGAGGCCGCCATGAAAGACGCCCTCGAGCGAAAAATCGCGATCGTCGAAGCCGAAAAAACACAATTCAGCGCCACCCATGCCGACGCAGGCGGATGGCTGGCCGAAAAGTGGCGGTTCCCGCGCAATCTGATTGAAGTCATCGAATTTCATCATCGTCCGGCGCTGGCCAAAAACGCCCCGCTGGAGGCGGCGATCGTCCATGTGGCCGACATGCTCGTTCGCGCCCGAGGCTTCGGCTTTGCCGGAGAAGATTTTGTGCCGGAGGTCAACCCCGTCGCCTTTGAGCTTTTGAAACTCTCCGACCAGGACATCAAAGACGTTTTGCGCGAAACGGAAGACAACATGGAGTCCGCCGAGGACATCTCGTCGTAACATGAAAACCGTCGTTGTCGTTTGCAAAGACATTGCCCTGCGGAATCTGATCATCCACGATCTCAAAGACGTCTATCAGGTGATCAGTTTCCACAATATGCCCTCAGCCCTCGACTACATTTACAACGCGATCCCCCACCTCATCGTCATGAGCATTGAACGCGATGATCCGGTCGGCATTACCGTGTTGAACGATCTGAAATCGGACCCGATGTTCCATCAACTGCCCGTTCTCGCGATCGTTCCGGATAAATTCGCCATCGACGATTGGAAAAATCTTTTGGTGGAGGATTACGTCCGCCGCAAGGATATCGACACAGATTTCGCGGCCCGTGTCGCTTTGACCATCGTCCGCTCGGAGAGAATCGTTGAGATCAACCCGCTGACGAGGCTTCCCGGCAACATTTCCATCAATCATGAAATTCAAGAACGCATCGACGCCAATAAGGAATTCGCCTTCGGGTATGCGGATTTGGATCATTTCAAACCGTTCAACGACCGTTATGGATTCAGCCGCGGCGACGAAGTGATCAAGATGACCGGTCGGATTGTTTTGGGCGTCGTCAAAGGCAAACAACCACAGGGGAGTTTCGTCGGTCATATCGGGGGAGACGATTTCGTTTTCATCGTCGATTCGACGTTGGCCCAAGAAACCGCCGCGGAAATCATCAAGGCGTTTGACAGCCTGATTCCCGCTCTGTACGATCCCTCCGACTTGCAACAGGGGTTCATCAAATCCTTCGATCGAAAGGGAAACGCTTCGCAGTTCCCGGTTATGGGCATCTCCATCGGCGTGGTGGAAACCCGTCATCGGGCATTCACCCACTATGGGGAGATCACCGAAATCGCCTCTGAAATGAAAAAATACGCCAAGCAATTTCCCG
>CAZPTW010000220.1:0-5756 GCA_964589235.1 uncultured Smithella sp.
TTCGACTTCGAATCGATCGGCGTGAAGGTTGGTTTTTATCCCGTTTTTCCGGAAAATCATTTGGTGCTCGTGGCTCGGGCTGAAACGTTGTCTTCGGCGGAAAGAAATCTGCAAAAAGCCAAGGATGCTGTTGCTGCCAGACTCGGCGATGTCATCTTTTCCTGCGGTGAACGAACGCTGGAGGAAGGAATCGCCGAGTCTCTGGCCGCTAAAAAATGGACCCTCGCCGTGGCGGAATCCTGTACGGGGGGGCTTATCGCCGACCGCCTGACCGATGTGCCGGGCAGTTCCCTTTTCTTTGAAAGGGGTTTGGTGACTTACAGCAATGCCGCCAAAATCGAGCTTTTGGGGGTACCGGCGGATGTGATTGAAAAGTACGGGGCGGTCAGCGCCGAAACCGCGCGGGCGATGGCTCAAGGCGTCCGCCGCATGGCGAAAACGGACATCGGTCTTTCCTCCACCGGCATCGCCGGGCCTACAGGTGGCTCTCAAGACAAGCCCGTGGGGACGGTTTACATCGCGCTTTCCGACGGCCGTGAAACCATTTGCCGTCACCACGCATTTCGTTGGGATCGACGAAGGAACAAACTGATTTCTTCTGAAGCCGCGCTGATGATGCTCAGGAATTATCTGCGGGAGAAAACGTGAGGATGGCTGCGGAAAAAAACATTCGTGCCTTTTTGGCGATTGAACCGACGGAAGAGGTTTTGCGTTTGGTGTGTCGTTTGCAGGAAAAACTCAAACGGGAATTGATCGGCCGCATCAGTTGGACAAGACCGGACGGTCAGCATCTGACGTTGAAATTTTTCGGTGATATATCGGTGGATGATGTCGATGCCATCGGCCGGATTGTTCAGGGCCGGCTCCAAACGGGAGGGATTTTCCAGCTAAGGATCGAGAGCCTCGGCGTTTTTCCGAATGCGAAAAAACCCCGCGTGCTTTGGTGCGGCACGAAAGGCGACGTCGAGAAGCTCGCCGCCTTACAGAATCAGCTGGAGGAGGATTTCACACGGATAGGATTTCCAAAAGAAGACCGTCCTTTTCGGGCGCACCTCACGCTGGGCCGGATCAAGGATCCGCAAAGCGTGTCGGGGCTGGATGACGCGTTGAGCAGATACGCGGCGTTTTCGGCGGGCGAATTTTCCGCCCGGGATCTGATCTTGTTTCAGAGCCATCTGACGCCGCATGGGGCCATATACCATAAACTGGTTACGTTTCCGCTGGGCGGGGTGAATGCTGCGGGAAACCGTCTCGACGATTTTCTGACCCGACCGTGATGAGCCCCGTCTTAAGACGGGGTGCCGCTGTTTTGGGGTCCTGAGGCGCGCGGATGTCGGCAAAAATAGAATCGAACTCGAAGATGACAAAATGACACCGAAGCGGCGAGCTTTGGGATTCGACGCTTGAGGTTGCTGTGGAAAAATAAAAAATAGGAGAAGGAGGATAGACTCATTATGTGCGCAGATATGGACAGGTCCAAAGCGGTGGATTTAGCCATTTCTCAGATTGAAAGGCAGTTCGGCAAGGGATCGATCATGAAACTGGGCAGCCATGAGCACATGGATGTGCCGGCGATCTCCACCGGCTCTTTGAGCCTGGACATCGCGTTGGGGACATTCGGCGTCCCACGCGGCCGGGTTGTGGAAATTTTCGGTCCGGAATCCGGCGGCAAGACCACGTTGGCATTGCACATCGTGGCCGAAGCGCAGAAGAAAGGCGGTATTGCGGCTTACATCGACGCCGAGCACGCCCTCGATGTCGTCTACGCGCAGAAAATCGGGGTGAACACGGATGAACTCCTCATTTCTCAACCGGACACCGGCGAACAGGCTTTGGAAATCGCTGAGACACTCGTGAGGAGCGGGGCCTTGGATGTCTTGGTGGTCGATTCCGTCGCGGCGCTTGTGCCCAAGGCGGAACTGGAAGGCGAGATGGGGGATGCTCAGATGGGGCTGCAGGCCCGGCTCATGTCTCAAGCGCTTCGAAAACTCACCGGCGCGATCAGCAAATCCAAGACCACCGTGATCTTTATCAACCAATTGCGGATGAAGATCGGTGTTTTCTTCGGGAACCCCGAAACGACCACCGGCGGAAACGCCTTGAAATTTTATTCTTCACAGCGTCTCGACATCCGCAAAATGACCTCCATTAAAAGCGGTCAAGATGTGATCGGTTTCCGTACGAAGGTGAAGGTGGTGAAAAACAAAATGGCGCCGCCGTTCAAAGAAGCCGAATTCGACATCATCTTCGGCGAAGGGATCTCCCGGGAAGGCGATGTGCTGGATCTGGCGGCGGATCAAGGCGTGATCGAAAAAAGCGGAGCCTGGTATTCTTATAAAGGGGACCGTCTGGGACAGGGAAGAGACAATTCCAGAATTTTCCTCAAAGAAAATCCGGACATTCTCAAGGCGATCGAAAACGATGTCCGCGCCAAACTGGGAATGACGCCTCAAGATCAGGTCGAAGAATCGTGAAAACGTTCGATCTCGCGGCCGCAAAGCGCCAGGCATACCGCCTTTTAGCGATGCGGCCGCATTCGGAAGGGGAACTGGAAAGAAGACTTCGGGATAAGGGGTTCCCCGATGGCGTCATAAAAGAAGCACTGGAAAAACTCCATGAATTGAAGTATCTCAATGACGCGTCTTTCGCCGTTCAGTGGGCGCGCAATGCGGCGGTCAACAAACTCTGGGGAAATCGAAAAATTTCGGCCGGTTTGCAGGAAAAAGGCGTGGCAGAACGCTTGATTGCCGACGCCATTGCCGCTGTGCGCGAGGAATGGTCTGAAGAAGAGGCCATTGCGGCGTTTCTTCGGAAAAAAACGCCGGGAACAAAGGAGAAACTTCTGAATCGGAAGGAAAGACAACGCATTTTTGCAAGCCTGATAAGACGAGGATTTCCGCCGGGCTTGATCGACAACCAACTAGGAACATTCGCGGAGGATGACATCGATGGCGAAGACGGGTGATGAGATACGGGAAAGTTTCTTGAAGTTTTTTGAAGAGAAAGGTCACACACGGGTGGCGAGTTCCTCGCTCATTCCAAAGGATGATCCCACACTGCTTTTCACCAATGCCGGCATGGTGCAGTTTAAAAACGCGTTTTTGGGCTTGGAAAACCGCGGTTACACGCGGGCGGCCACCTGCCAGAAATGTGTCCGCGCCGGCGGTAAACACAACGATCTGGAAAATGTCGGGGTCACCGCGCGGCATCACACGTTTTTCGAAATGCTGGGTAATTTTTCCTTTGGGGACTATTTCAAGGAAGAAGCCATCGCCTGGGCGTGGGAATTTCTCACCGGGGTGCTTTCGCTCCCCAAGGATAAACTCTGGGTGACGATTTATGAAAATGACGACGAGGCCTATCACATCTGGCATGAGAAAATGAAAGTACCGGCGGATCGCATTGTCCGAATGGGTGAGAAGAGCAACTTCTGGATGATGGGGGAGACCGGCCCCTGCGGCCCCTGTTCCGAAATCATTTACGACCAGGGGGAAGGGACGGGATGCGGCCGAGCCGACTGCGATATCCATTGTGATTGCGACCGTCATCTGGAAATCTGGAATAACGTTTTTACCCAATTTGACCGGGATGAAGCGGGACATTTGACGCCGCTTCCTAAACCCAACATTGATACCGGCATGGGGCTCGAACGCCTCGCCGCCGTGATTCAAGGGGTCAAAAGCAATTACGACACGGATTTGTTCGCGCCGATCATTCGTTTTGTGGAAAAAATTTCCGGCAAGTCCTACGGGAAAAATTCCGAAAATGACATTTCTATCCGCGTGATTGCCGATCACAGCCGCGCGGTGACGTTTTTGATCGGTGACGGGATTTTGCCCTCCAATGAGGGACGCGGGTACGTCCTGCGGCGCATTTTGCGCCGTGCCGCGCGCCACGGCAAGATGCTGGGCATCGACAAACCGTTCCTCAACGAAACCGCCCAGGTGGTCATCGACATGATGAAGAGGACTTACCCGGATTTGGCCGATAAGGCTCCTTATATCACCAAAGTGATTTTGAATGAGGAGCAGCGTTTTATGGAGACCCTCGATGCCGGTCTGCGGGTTTTGCAGGAAGAAACGACGGCGCTCAAAAAAGAGGGGAAAAGCGTCTTGTCCGGCGGGATCGTCTTTAAACTTTACGACACATACGGCTTCCCCACGGATTTGACGGCGGATATCGTGAAAAAGGATAAAATCACGCTTGACACGGAAGGCTTTGAGGCTGAGATGGAACGCCAGCGCGAACGCGCGCGCGGGGCATGGAAAGGCAGCGGGGAAGAAGCCGTGGCTGAATGCTACCTCAAAGTTTCAAGTGCCGGCGTGATCAGCGAATTTTGCGGTTACGACGCGGTCAAGAAGGAGGCGTCCAAGATCAGCGCTATCTTCGTTGACGGACGGCCGGTGGAGAGGGTCGGGGAAGGCCAAAAGGCGGAAATCGTCGTCGACGAAACACCGTTTTACGGAGAGGCCGGCGGACAGACGGGGGATACAGGATACCTGGAAGGGGAGGGGTTCCATTTCACCGTGGAAGACACGAAAAAACCCATCGACCGGTTCATCGTCCATAAGGGGGTCGTGCGGGCCGGCGAGATCCGCGTCGGCGCCACAGCCAAAATGGTCGTGGATTTGCAACGACGCAGAGCCATTGCCGCCAATCATTCCGGCACCCATCTCTTGCAAGCCGCGCTAAAGGCGGTTTTGGGCGCTCACGTCAAGCAATCCGGTTCGCTCGTGACGCCTGATCGTTTGAGATTCGACTTCACGCACTTTTCCAAGATCACGGACGAGGAATTGCAGCGCGTGGAAGCCATCGTCAACGACATGATCCGTAGAAACCTTCCCGTGACGACAGAAATCTGCGCACTCGACGAAGCGCTCAAGGCGGGCGCGACGGCCGTATTCGACGAAAAGTACGGCCAGACCGTTCGGATCGTGAAAATGGGCGAGATGAGCATGGAACTGTGCGGCGGCACACACGTGGAACGTACAGGCGACATCGGTCTTTTGAAAATCATCCATGAATCCGCCATCGCGGCCGGTGTCCGCCGAATCGAAGCGGTGACGGGCAAAGAAGCCGTTCTCCACATTCAGAGAGTCGAAGAGGAGCTCAAGCGTACAGCGGCGTTGTTCAAGGCCGGTCAGTTGGAGATTTACGATCGCGCGGAAAAGCTCCTCAAGACTGTTCGGGATTTAGAGAAAGAAATCGACGTTCTCAAAGGAAAGCTTGCCGCCAAGGAGTCCGGTGATTTGATGAGTCAGGTGAAAGAGATGGCCGGTGTCAAGGTTTTGGCTTCCGAAGTGGCGATTTCGGACGCCAAAACGCTTCGTGACTTCGGGGACAAGCTCCGTGACCGGATCGGCTCTGGTGTGATCCTCCTGGGGAGCAAAGCGGAGGACAAAGCCTTGCTTTTATGCATGGTGACCAAAGATCTGGTCGACAGATTCCATGCCGGCAACATCGTCAAGGAACTGGCCCCCCTCGTCGGCGGCAAAGGCGGGGGTCGCCCGGATATGGCGCAGGCCGGCGGCACCCGACCGGAAAATTTGGCGAAGATCTTTCCGGAACTCGAAAAACTCCTGGTGCGGTAAAGGAAATCAGGGTTTCAGCCTGGGCCGTCTCAGTCAAATGGCCCCTGGCATGGAGGGATCGTTTCACAAGGCGCTTGAGCATCCAAGACATCCCCCAGCCCGCCCGGCTGAAACGGTCAATGTCAGCGATTTTGTCAGAATTCCCAACCGGTTGAGCCGGCGCCG
>CAZPTW010000221.1:0-5749 GCA_964589235.1 uncultured Smithella sp.
GCCGCCATCAATAAAGCCAATGAATCCATGAGCGGTCTGACCAAGTCCATGAGTGAAATCGGGCGAGCCAGCGAGCAGACTCAAAAAATTGTGAAAAGCATCGATGAGATCGCTTTTCAAACCAATTTGTTGGCTCTCAACGCCTCCGTCGAAGCGGCGCGCGCAGGTGAAGCGGGCGCAGGATTTGCCGTCGTGGCCGATGAAGTGCGAAATTTGGCGATGAGGGCCACAGAATCGGCCAAGGGATCTTCGACGCTGATTAGCGACATTGTCTCCAAAGTGAAACACGGAGAGGAATTGGTTGCAACGACCAGCACAGTGTTCGGCGAAGTCACGGCCGGATCCAATAAGGTGGTCGATCTGATGGGAGAAATCGCCGAGGCTTCCAAAGAGCAGTCTCAGGGGATCGACCAGGTCAACCGGGCCATCGCCGAGATGAATGTGACCACGCAACAGACGGCCGGCAACGCCGAAAGCCTCTCGAGCATTATGTCGATGTTTAAAACGGAATCCGTCTAATCCGTGTTTTTCTCGTTTAAAATTTCGGACGGGTGGGGGCGTTGTCAATCGCTTTCCACCCGCGTTTTTGAGTCTTCGCTTGTTTAATCTTTCCTCTTTCATTATACTTTCATCATTGGGGCGATGATTGGAATGACGTTGGACTCAGGGAAAGTACGGATGCAGAACCATTCATGGAACAAATTGAATCAAGGGGACAAATCTCAGCGAAAACCCGCGAGGCAAAGAAGGCGGATGACTCAAGTTTCCCTTCCCGCTCAGGGGCGACCCCTCCGGTCATGTCTTTTCTTCTTTCTTTGGGCTTTTTTGGTCGTTTGGCTTACGTCTTGCGCGACGCATCAGGAGATTCGCATTCTTTATTTCAACGACTTTCATGGATTTGCCCATCCCTATCAACCTTATGGTTCCGACAGGAAACAAGGTGGGCTTGCCAACTTATCGGCTCGCGTGGAAGAACTCCGCGCCGAAAAACCCTCACTGCTTTTGGCCGCAGGCGACATGATCCAAGGGCATAACTGGGCTAATCTGTTTTTAGGCGAGTCATCCATCTCCGCAATGAATGTCATGAAAGTGGACGCGATGGTGCTTGGCAACCACGAGTTCGATTTTGGCCAGACGGTTCTGAAAGAAAGAATTCGTCAAGCCGGTTTTCCAGTCCTTGGCGCCAATGTTGTGGGGTTGGAGTCTGTCAAACCTTATGCTTTCTTTGATCTCAATGGTGTTTCGGTCGCGGTGATTGGTTTGGTGACCAGCGACGTGCCTCAGACCACCCATCCAAAAAATGTTCACGGTCTTCAATTTTTGGCGCCGGAAGCCGTGGCTGAAAGGTTGGTCGGCGAACTCCGAGAGAGAAGTGACGTGATCGTGGTCTTGTCACATATTGGATATCATGGAGATATTCGTCTGGCTCAAAAAGTCAAGGGGATTGACGTCGTGGTCGGCGGTCATACGCACACGAAAGTCGAAAAACCGGTCCCCGCAGGTCGGGCATATGTTGTTCAAGCGTTTGAGCACGCTAAAGTTTTGGGCGTTTTGGATCTCACCCTGAAAAAAAATCGCATCGTCAAAATCGATGGGCGTTTGGAAGCCATCACGCCCGACGGTAAGGAAAACAAAGCCGTCGCGGCGATTGTCGCAAAATATCAAAAGCAAGTGGATACGTTGATGGATGAGACCGTCGGGTGGGTTGCCGACGATCTCGACGGCGCGCATGTGCGGCTTCGAGAAACCAATCTCGGCAATCTCGTGGCCGATATCTTGCGCAAGACAACCGGCGCCGATGTCGCGATCATCAACGGCGGAACGATTCGAACCAGCATCCGTAAGGGCCAGGTGAAAGTCAGTGACATCTACGCGACGGTTCCCTTCGACAACTATATCGTGGCCGTTAAATTGACCGGGCGCCAGCTTCAAGACACGCTGGAACACGGCGTGTCGGGCGTGGAAGACGAGGAGGGACGGTTTCCGCAGGTTTCCGGTCTTGTTTTTACCTATGACCCGCGCGCGCCCAAAGGGTCTCGGGTCCGAGACGTGTGGATCGGGGGAAATCCGCTTGACGTTGAAAGAGAGTATAGCGTGGCGACCAACGATTTTCTGGCGGCAGGCGGCGACGGGTATCAAGCTTTCAGCGAGGCCGTCAAATCGTCAAAAGATTACGCCCTGTCCGGCGGAATCATGAAGGGTGATAGGCTCGTGTACAGCGATTCCGGCCGGTGGCTTCGCGACGTGATCGTCGGCTATATGCAAAAGCAAAAAGTAGTGTCGGCAAAAACCGAAGGACGGATCCGGGAAGTTCGACCTTGATGGATAAGGGAAGATCATGAAAGTTTACGTAAATGACCTGGAAATGACCCTTGCCCCGGGCATGACGGTGAGACATGCCATCCTGGCGGCGGGATTGATGGACGAGGTTGCCCAAGGTCATCGGATTTACGATGATTTGGGAAATGAAGTCGGCTTGGATGGATCGCTTCAGGAAGAAAGCCGCATTTACCTTCGGAAACAGCTTTTATAGACTGTAAATATCCACTCGGCAGTATTCTTTGAAGCCCAGCCTTTGATAAACGGTCAGTCCGTCGGGGGACGCTTGCAATGTGGCAAAGCGCATTTTCGAGCTTTTTGCATATTGCAGCGTCGCTGCGGTGACGGCTGAGCCGATGCCTTTTTTGCGATGATCGGCAAGCGTGGTGACGAAATAAATCCCCACGGCTTTTTCCGTCAAGAGCAAAAGAGACGTTGCCACAGGTTGATTTTCTCGAAAGGCCAAAAATAGCCGGTAAGGGCAATCGCTTTGAAGGCTGAAAGTTCCGGTAAAACGATCGAACTGCTCAAATGTTTCCGGAGGAAAATCGAAGCCGGCAAACGATACGTCTCGCCAAAGCGCCAAATCTTTTTCATGCTCGACGCGACGCAGGCAAATCGAGGGTTCATTTACCTCTTTCACATTGGTGTCGGACAAATCTATCAGCATGCAGGGTGTGGCGTGAACAAAAGAAAAACCTGCGCCCTTGAGAAGCTCAAGGGTGATGGAAGCTTGGGCGCAAGGAAACACCCAAAACCAGAAAGGCAGCTTTTGACTTTCAAAAAACTGTTTGACCGTTTCGAGGGCGCCTTCGTCGGTTAGCTTCAAAGGCGTTTCAGACCAAGCCATATTCAAATCGGCTGAATCGACTCCGGATGACATCCAATGCACGGAACCGGCGGCCGAGAGGGATCGATTCAAACGCCCCCAGATTCGGCACATCGTGAAAAAAGTGCTTTCGATGATCGAGATGTCAAACATCCGGCCCTCAAACTAAAAAAAGCTATTTTCCGGAGTCTGGTTTTTTTGGACCAGATGTGTTGGGATAATGCTGAAAGTGCGGCTTGATCGTCGGATTTTCCAGATCATCTTTGGACATGTTTAAAATGGTTTCCGCCGCTGAAATATCGAGTTTCAATCTCTTGATTTTCGCGTCATAAGCCGGAAGCGCTTTTTTATAGCGCATCCGTTGTGAATATTCCATGAAAGGCTGATCTTTGAGCTGCTTCAAGATGGCATTGCGAGTTGCGTTCGTTTCCGAAAGCGTTTTTCTCAAAAATTCGATCCTTTCCGCGGCACTGATGTGTTCGGGTGCCACCGTTTTGGATAAATCTTTTTCAATTTGCTGCTGCAAAATGTCCGGACCCGCTTTGGGGAGAGTCGGTCTTCCAAAGACAGCTGGATTGTAAGCTTTCGGATCAAATGGTTTTTTTTCGGCCGTCGATGGGGTCGCTTTGGGAATTTCTTCTTCTTTGGGCTTTAAGTTGGATTTCAGACAAACATCAATGACAAACTGCCCGTATTCGGTCGAAAAAGGAATGACGATACTCGGCCCTTTGATGACATGGTGAATGGTGTGGGCGCGTCCATAAACGATGGTTGGAATTGCGGCAATGACTTTGAGGTTGTCCTTTTCCATCAGCTTTCTGGCGGCGCCGGAAATCATATTGGTCAGCTCCCCGACGGTATCGAGAACGGATCGGTTGATTTCCACATGTTTCTCGCCGAGCATTTTTTCGCAAATACCCAGAATGCAGGCTTCGGTAAAACTCAAAGCGAGGGATCCGGTGGCATCCCCGGTCATGCCGATGATTCCCGAAATATCCCCGCAAGCGGTCTCGGTGACTTTGGCGAATGGCTTTCCGGCCGCCGGAGAAAGAAAAGCCATTTTTTCCATGACTTCGTTGGTGCCATAGAGGAACGGATTGATAAATTTTACATCCATGATTTTACATAACCTTGGTGACGAAAATTTCGCGGTCCCGAATCGGCCGATGATCAAGACGCGATGCGAGCATGCTTCATCCAGTTGAGGTTCCCCCAGTCGGGCGTTTGGTCTTTGGGGCTTTTTTCAGCCGGAGACAAACCGCATTTACGGGCAAAATACCTGTGAAATGAAAGGTTTGGAGTTAACTCCGGATGAAAGACCGTCGCCAGGGTCGAACGGTTTTCCGCAGCTGCAATATAATCGTCAATTTGCAGCAAAACATTAACATTTTTTCCAGCGCGAAGGATTTTGGGCGCGCGGATGAAGGTGAGGGGAATGGGATCGGCCGCCACGACCGGAATCAAAGCTTCGGTGACGAAACTGTCGAGCTGGCTGCCGAAGCTGTTTCGTTCGATGTCGATATCGATGACACCCAGACAAGACTTTTCCCCGATCACATGTTTTGCAAGCAGAATGGCGCCGGCGCAAGTTCCCCATATTTTCATTCCGGCGGCATGGTGCTCGAGGATATGGTCTTTCAGGCCGAAAATGTGCAAGAGCCTTGTCAGACAGGTGCTTTCCCCTCCCGGGATGATTAACCCGGCTAGGTCTTCGAAGTGAGGGGGTTCTTTAACTTTTCTGTAAGGTAGTGTCAACCGATCCAGATGGGCCAAATGCTCCTGCACGCCGCCTTGTAAATCTAAAACGCCGATCTTATCGCGTGTTTTTTTGACCAGGTGAATCGACATACCTTATCCGCTACCAGCCGCGTTGGGCGAGAATTTGTTCGGGAGGAATCTGTCCGATTTCTAATCCAGGCATGGCCTCGCCAAGCCCCATGGAGGCCTCGAGAATTTTTTGTGGGTCATTGTAATAGGCCGTTGCTTTGACAATGGCGCGTGCGCGTTTGGCCGGGTCGGCGGACTTGAAGATGCCCGAGCCCACAAAAACGCCGTCGCATCCCAGTTGCATCATCAGCGCGGCATCAGCGGGGGTGGCGATGCCGCCCGCGGCGAAGTTGACCACCGGGAGTCTTCCCAGTTCTTTGACCTTGAGGGCAAGCTCATAAGGAATGCCGTTGTTTTTGGCAAACGCGGTGACTTCTTCGATGGGCATCTGGACAAGCTGGCGGATTTCCCGATTCATGCATCGCATATGGCGGACCGCCTCAACGACGTTCCCCGTTCCTGCTTCGCCTTTGGTGCGGATCATCGCCGCGCCTTCAGCGATCCGGCGACAGGCTTCGCCGAGATTCCGAGCTCCGCAAACAAAGGGGATCGAAAACTTCGTCTTGTCAATGTGGTATTCTTCGTCGGCCGGTGTTAGAACTTCACTTTCATCGATGTAGTCGATACGCAGGGCTTCCAAAAGCTGGGCTTCGACAAAGTGCCCGATTCTGGCCTTGGCCATGACGGGAATGCTTACCGCCTGCATGATCTCGGCGATCATCGACGGATCGGACATACGGGCCACGCCGCCTTGTTTTCGGATATCGGCGGGTA
>CAZPTW010000222.1:0-5709 GCA_964589235.1 uncultured Smithella sp.
CCGCCAGGCGGGCCACCTGGGCATAATCAAACAGCGAAAGTTGGATCTGAGTCGATTTCCCGGCCGGCAGATTTTCACAGGCCGTGGCGATCTCACGCCGGTCGTCCAGGCGATCGTAAACACACCTTAATATGGCATCATAAGCTTGCGGTATAAAAATGCGATGGGGCTTCGGAACAAACGCACGGAAGACATCCAACGTCGCCACGCGGCCGGGGGCGCTTTTTCCCCGTGTGTAAGCTTCCGCCGACATCAACGCCACTTCAAGGGCGGTTTCGACCACCCGATGGGGCGTTATGAATTTCTGAGTGAAGACATGATTACAGACGGCTTCGGCAAAGAATTCTTCTATCTGCGGATGGCGGGGAATGTATTCATTGAACACATTATGCAGGAATGCGCCGTAGCCCCCGACATTGCGGTATTCCTTCAGAACCAGCCCCAACCCGGACTCATAAAGCCCGGGGTAGGGCGCTGAACGATAAAGATGCGTCGCGCCGATGACCGTCCCGGACGGAGTGCGGGCGACAATGGAGATATAACGCCCTTCCCGGTTCGCGGCAATAATGGCCGCGGGATCATAAAAAAAGCCGGATGGGGTACGCTTCGCCGTAGACGGCGCAAAATAGTTTGACAATACCTTCCGCGTCGTCCGGACGAAACTCATCCACGTAAAAGGGCGCCGCAACGCTTTCCTTGGTCTCTTTCTCCTGCATGGCTTTATGTTTTCAAAATGATTTTATTTTGTTGACTGTGCTTCCACGCGCTGCCGGTCCTTGATGATGAATTGGAGCAGGTCTTTGGCGAAATCAGAGTAAATCTGGATATTGTTGTAATCAGTCGGCATCACCAGCTTCTGCAGCAAAAGCGCGTCGGCGTTAAACCACCGCGGCATCACGGCGGAAAAGAAAAAACCCTGACGGTTCAAAACTTCGGTAAGCGCGCCTACCCACGGCTTATCCAGCGGTAAAAACGCCTGCAGCACCACCGCTCCTGCCGCGATGTATTTTTTTACCGCACGAGCAATGACTTCCTCCGCGTCCGGTCCGGCCTCCAAGACCGTCATTCGCAAAACCCCCGCCCCGGCAATGTAAGTTTCGGTACAACGGGTTTGCCCCGCTTCCGGAAGCGCTTCAGCGCTCGCCTCGAACTGGCGTTCCCGCTTTCCGGCGTCATAGAGTTTCCGCAGGATTTCCTGGTAGGGGACAGGTAAAAAAACAGTGTGGGATTTGTCCCGGAAAGCTACGCTTTGCACGACCGCGCTCACTCTTCCTTTAGCCGATTGCTCCGCTTCATAAGAATCGGCAGGCATGATCTCAAGCTCAATCCCCCACTCCTTTGCACCTGTTTTGATGCCTGATTTCTGCATGAAGACATGATTGGTTACGGTCTCTCCCCACCATTCCTCCACCCCCACCGCCGGAATCAGCACCTTCATAATGTAACCTAGCATAACGTCGTTGAACCCTTTGGCCCGATGTTCACGAAGCACCATGCCTTGTCCGCTTTCGTACATTCCCTGATAAGTTTCTCCCAAACGGTAAAGCGCCTCCTGCGCCAATACTTTTCCGCTGGCATCGACGACCAGCACCCGATACATCAACCCCGCGTCCTGCTGGTCAATAATGTATTGGGGATCGTACATCTCTTTGATCGGATAGTGGTCGCCATAAATTGTCCTGTAAAGATTCACGACCCCCGGAGCATCTTCTTCCTTCATTAAACGAATTTTATAATCCCCAAATGACTCTGCGGAAACGGTAATCTTCATTTGAATTCTCCCTTCTTTCGGAAAAACACGGTTGTTAAAAATAAACAAAGCAGCGCAAAGCCCGCCGCCGTGTAAAACAGCATGCCGAAACTTGCGCCCAGTGTAATGAGCAGGCCGCCCAGACAGGGTGTCAAGAAATAGCCCGCGTCCATGGCAAAAAGTGTCATGTTGGTGTTGAGGCCTCGCAACCCCGGAGCGGAGACGGAAAAAAGAAGCGCGTTAAAGACCGGTATCGTTACGCCGATGCTGCCGCCGTACACAACCGCCAGCAGATAAAAAAACGCCGGTGTTTTGACCCCGGGCAATATCAACAGGCAAGCCGTCAGCATCAGCAAAACGGCCAGAAGAAGTTTCAACTTGTTTATCCGGTCAAAGACAAACGTTCCGAAAAGGCGCACGGCAATCATCATGGCCATGGAAATGCCGAAAAAAGCTCCCACATGGCCGACGCCGGTCTGTAATGAAAGGTTCTTTAAAAAATAAAAGAACGTAGCGTGCGCCAGATAAAGAAGAAGGATGGCGGCAAGCAGAAACAAAACCGCGTGCTGACGGAAATTTTCGCGAATTTCGGCCAAAGTCAGTTTCCGCATCAAAACCGCATCCATCTGTCCGATCGCCCGCAAGATGCGCCGGCGCATGCCGATCATCAGCGCGATGCCGAGAAGGGAAAAAACGGAAACCCCCGCATAAATGTCCGCCGCACTGCGCGTATAAGGAAGAAGCGCTTCAGTGAGAGGCGGAATAATTACGTATGGAATCATCGTGGCGACGGACAGCGCGCTGAATCCCTGACCGCTTTTTTCAGCGGGAATAAAGGTGATCATAAGCGAAATCGCCGCGGACGTCAAAAGCACAAAGACCGCGCCGTGGGCGATGCGCACGGCGATCAGCCCCGCAACCGACGTCACAAAGAGGTAGGAACAGGACACGGCGATTAAAAGCACCAAAGAGGCCATGACAATGGCATAGGCGTTTCGCAGATGCAGCCAGGGCAAAACAAACAGACGCAGCGCAAAGGCGGCCATGGGTTCCAGGCCCACCAGAAAGCCGCGCCAGGCCACGGGAATGCCGATTGCGCCCAGATAGTAATAAAAACTGTAAAAGACACAGACGTTGCTAAACGCCATGACGATAATCAGGCAAAGCGACAGAAACTCAAATGTCAACAGAGGGCGCGCCTGCGGGCTTTTATTCATGGCTTCCCTTTTACGTATCCAGAATTTTTTTGAGCGCCGCCACGAAAGCCTCCATCGCCTCCATTTTGGACAGCGTCACCCGAATGTGGTTGGGGTAGCGGAAGCTGGTCATGGGACGGATCATCACGCCTTCATGCATGAGTTTGCGGTAGGCCAGCGTGTCGCTTCCCGGCAATTTGACGATCAGGTAATTGCCCTCGTTTGCGATCAGAGGCAGTTTCATCCGCGTGAGTTCCTCGCGCAGATAGGCGCGGCTTTCCCGGACCAGCGACCGCGTGCGCTCGATATGGCCGGTGTCGTCCTGAAGGCAGGCAAGCGCCGCTTCCTGGGCGACGCTGTTTACGGAATAGACGATACAGGTTCTCCGGATCATGTCGACCACGGCACGGTCAGCCACCAAATAACCGATACGCAGTCCCGCGATGCCGTACATTTTGGAGAAAGTTCGAAAAACAACCAGATTGGGATAATCCCGGATCAATTCCGTCCCGTTGGGGTAGTCGCTTTTCTCCACAAACTCGAAATAGGCTTCGTCGACGACCACGATCTGCCGGCCGTCGAGCGCGTCCAGGAAACGCAGCAGTGTGTCTTTGGTCCAGTACGTTCCCGTGGGATTGTTCGGATTGCACACAAAAATCACTTTGGTCTTGCCGTCCACACGCGCGAGCATGCCTTGATCATCGAAGCGTTCCTCTTTGAGGGGGACGAGTCTTGCCTCGATCCCCGAAAATGTCGCCACCCACTCATAGACGGCAAAGGTTTTGTCCGCCGTGATGATGTTGTCGCCCGGCTCACAGAACGCTTTGATCACAAAAGCAATGACTTCGTTGGCGCCGTTGCCCACGACCACCGAATCGGGATCCATACCGAGGCGTCGCCCGATTTCGTGCCGCAGATAATAGGAATCGCCGCTGGGATACACGGCGCCTCTGGGCGGCGGGAAACGGCGGATCGCCTCTTGCGCGCCGGGTGGCGGCCCCAGGGGGTTTTCGTTGTTGTTGAGCCGAAAAAGGCGGCTTGCGCCGTAGAGCTTTTGAAGCTCGGGGTCGGGCTTACTGGGGATGTAGGGTTCGAATTCCCGGACGTAGGAAGGAACCAGACGGTCAAGATTCAGATTCGTCATATTGAAAAAACACCAAATCCGCCTGTCCGGCAAAGGGAATGATCATCCGCGGTTTGAACTCGGATTTCATCAAAACGGGCGCCAAATGCGCATGCCAGGAAACGCCCAAATCGACGCTGAAGAAGATATTTTGCAGCGACTCTTTCTTGCACAGCGCGACGTGCCGGGCGACATTTTCCGGAAAGTCCCGGCCGGGCCATAAGGGACGCAAAAAGGCTTCCGACTTGCCGCGGTGAATCTCTGTCGAAAATATGGACGGACCGACACGGCTTGCCTCCCCCCACTCCTGCACCTCACGAATGTCCCGCGCCAAAAAAAGTCTGTGGTATTCTTTTTCCAAAAAAGATCGCAAACTCGGATGCGTCCAGACCTGGCAGCCCGGGTCCTCATGGAGCAGACGGCAATATGCCCGGCTCATCCACCCTCCCTTCCCGTCCCGGGCATCCACCATATCGCCCAACGGTTCAAACTGTCGTCGGAGCGAATCCGGTAGTCCCGTGAGGCTCACCAATCCCACGGCTTTGGTTCGAGCGGTCCGAACCATACAGGCCTCCATCAACATCGTGGAAATCCGCTCTTCCCGGGAAGGGTCGAAGACGCACGGCGAAAAAACCTCCACGATTTTTTCGGTGAGGGCCCGGTATAAAAGCCCGCCGGCGATCGTTTGGGCCTCGTCCTTGGCCACAACCGCCTGGTAACTGCCGGAGGCGACCATGTCGGCCACCTTACCAGGATAAGCAAAAAAATCCGGACGATGCGGATCGCGCGCGCACATCGCCGCCTGCAGGGCGAATCGCCGGAGATCTTCCTCATTCGGAGGCAAAACGGCAAGCTCCCCTTTGGCCTCGATGGTCTTGACTTCCACGCGGTCGACGGCGGGATAGGCTTTGTCCTGCTCGATGGTCAACGTCACGGCGTTTTGTGTCCCGGCGGACAAAAACAGACGGTCGACCGTTCGAGCGGCGATCACCAAGCCCATCTGGGCCATGTCCTCATCGCCGTCGAACGATACCGAAGTCGTCATGTTCAACGCGCCCATATCGAGCGCGGAGACGGAAAAATGAAACGCCACCCGCGCGAAAAAAAGGCCGCTTTGACAAATCACGTCGACGGGATTGCCCCGGCAGACACGCTGACAGAGATAAGAGAAGATTTCTTCCGCGGCCAGTCTGAGTTTCAGCGTCTCGTTAGTGCCGAGGCCGTAGTATCCGGCCGCTGTTTCCACGCACTGCGTCACCGCGGGCAGAAAGTCCATCACGGCGGCGGCTTTGAGTGTCAGGGGGGGGTATTTGTCATTCATGAAACCATTTCTTCTTTCTTTGAAAGTATCCGTCCGATTTTGACTTAAGGCCACTCTTGTCCAAATTAGGTGATAAATAAAGCGCATGTTGAGACCAGATTTGCTATGTTGACTTTGCGAAGAGCAAACACAAACAAAAGAGGACTCAACAATGCAAAGATTTTGTAGCATATTCAGCCAGCTGTTACAATTATTTCCGCGGTTGGTGTAAGAAGCAAATGATATGTGGTTCATCCGACTAAAGCGTACTTTGATTCATGAATCGCCATGATCTTTAGTTTGAAGAATTCCATATCACGAAATCCATAGGCCATGCGTT
>CAZPTW010000223.1:0-5688 GCA_964589235.1 uncultured Smithella sp.
TCCGGAGGTTCGATTTTAATCACTTCAGCCCCGAACTCCGCCAGAAAGCTCGCCGTGATGATTCCAGCAAAATTGGCTGAACTGACATCGAGAACCAACACGTCATCGAGCGCTTCCGGTTTTCCCTCCGTCGTCATCATTTCGGCCAACATTTTTCCCCGGTCGCCCGCTTTACCGCCATGTCGGGTGTAAACTGCTTCCTTCTGGCTCATTTTCCAACCTCTTTTCCGTAGTTGTAAATGGGATCATCTTTCAAGTTATAGTAGACAGGCGGTTTAAGGCCCGGCCTGTCGTCAAACGTCCCAATCACTTTTTTCTTCTCCAATTCAAGTATGTCCTCTTCCGAAAGCCCCAAGAATTTTTTGAGCACCACGCGGTTGTGATATCCCAAGGGCCGCGCCAGCCATTTGGTCCGAGACGGCGTACCGGACAACTGTGCCGACGGTCCGGCAATGACGAGATCGCCGTAAATGTCGTCTTTGAACAAAACGACGCTGCCGCGTTTGCGGCGCCACTCGTCGTTGGCAATCGTGAAATCGTCGGCCACTTCCGCCGCGGGAAATCCATTTTCATCAGCCAGCCGCACAATCTCCGCGCAAGTCTTCGACGCCACCCAGTCCGTCGCGATTTTCGTCAGGCCTTTGGCGTTTTCCGGCTTGAGCCGTTCAAGCGTCTGCGTGTAACGGGAATCCTCCGCCAGCTCCGGTCTGCCGATCGTAGTAACAAATTTTTTGAACTGGTCGGTCGTCGCGCAGGCCAAACCGACAAACTTTTCATCGGCGGTCTTGTAAATGGCGGAGGGAACCATGGTGGGATCGCTGTTTCCCGTGCGGCCGATGGCTTCCCCGGTGACGGAATGGTAGGTGTAGTGAAACAACAGGCGCATCAAACCTTCCGTTTGCGCCATGTCAATATACTGCCCTTTCCCTGTTTTCTTGCGGTAGTAAATCGCCATCAACACCGCAAGGGCCGCGAAATTGCCGGGGACGAAGTCTCCGACGTAGTCGGGAAGTTTATAATAAATGTCCGTGTCTGGATAGCCATTGAGCGTCAACACGCCGGAGGCCCCCTGCGCCAACAAGTCCCATCCGGGGAAATAGCGCATCGGCCCGAATTGACCGTATGTCGAGCAGCTCAGAAAAATGATTTTGGGATTGATCTGCGAGATTTTCGAATACCCGATTTGCCAGGCGTCGGCCGTTCCGGGCGCGAAGTTCTCAATGACGACATCCGCCTTTTCCGCCATTTTGTAAATCAAGTCCTTGGACTGCTTGAGCGCCAGATTGACTGATATAAAATATTTGTTTTTGGTGATGTTGTGCCAAATGGGGTTGGAGTGTTTCCAATATTTCCCCCAATAGGTGGCCGGACGCCATAAATCACCGTAAAAAGGCAATTCCAATTTGATGACCTCCGCGCCGTAATCCGCCAAGAGGCGCGCGGCAATCGGTCCAAAGATGACATGGGAAAAATCCAAAACCCGGATGCCTTGAAGCGCCTCCGGCTTGGAATGAGCATCGTCAGGATTGAAAAGTTTCTCTGTATAAGAAAAATAATCTTCCATCGCTATCTCCCTAAATAGGCCTTCTTCACCAGATCGTTTTTCAAAAGATCGCTCGACTTTCCCTCCAGGACAATTCTGCCTTCCTGGATGATGTAGCCGCGGTCCGCCAACTGCAACGCGCGAAGCGCGTTTTGTTCCGTAAGCAGAATCGTCAAACCCGACGCACGCAGTTTGCCCAAAGTCTCATAGACACTGTCCACAATGCGCGGTGCAAGCCCGATGGACGGCTCATCCACCATCAGAAGCTGTGGATCGGCCATGAGCCCCCTGCCGATTTTCAGCATTTGTTGCTCACCGCCGGACAAAAGTCTTGCGGACATATTGGATCGTTCTTTTAGAATCGGAAAGAGGCTGTAGACATATTCCAAGGTTTGTTTGCGTTTCTTCCAGGATCTTTTGCCATAGGCGCCCAAAAGCAGATTTTCTTTTACGGTCATGAAGGGGAAACTCTTCATGCCCTCCGGAACCTGCACGATGCCGCGGTTCACGATCTTGTGCGACGGAAGCCCTTGAATGGCCTCATCGCGGAAGATAATTCGGCCGCAGGATCCTTCCATCATGCCTTGAATGACGTTGAGAATCGTGCTCTTGCCGGTACCGTTGGACCCCAAGATCGTCACGATTTCCGATTGCCGGACGTTGAAGCTGACGCTGTGCAGCGCCGGAATCACGCCGTAGGACGCGGACAATTCATTGACTTCAAGCATACTCCCTCCAACCTCTTCCGAGATAGGCTTCAATCACATCATCGTTGTTCACCACTTCATCAGGCGTTCCTTCCGCCAGTTTCGCCCCGTAGTTGATCGCCACGATCCGGTCGGCTGATTCCATCAAGACCGCCATGACATGCTCGATCCAAAAAACGGTGACACCGAATTCTTCTTTGGCTTTTCGAATCATCTTGATCGCGTTTTTGGCCTCGCCGGGATTCAAGCCCGCCATGACTTCGTCGATAAACAGAAGCTGCGGCGTCGTGGCGAGCGCGCGGGCAAGCTCCAGCATGCGCAACTCATAAAACGTCAGGTCGCGCGCCAAAATGTTACGTTTGCTGAAAAGACCGACGAACTCCAGATAGTGCGTGGCGTCATACATGGCGTCTTGAAAACTTTGATTGTATCGTTTCTTTCCGGCGATTGAACTGGCCAAGACGCTCGTCAGAGCGGTCAACTCGGGAAAGGGTCGCGGAATCTGATACGTTCGAGCCAGCCCCATGTGCGCCCGTTGGTAGGGTTTCATGTGAGTGATATCGACGCCGTTCATTTCCACCGTGCCGGACGTGGGAAGAAGCGCGCCGGTTAAGCAGTTTACAACGGTGGACTTGCCTGCGCCGTTGGGACCGATGAATCCCAGCGTCTCGCCTTTGTGAATTTCAAAAGACACATCGTTGACCGCGACAATTCCGCCGAATCGTTTCACCAAGTTGTTCACTTTCAGCAATGGCGCCATGAGTTTACCTCCGCACATGAATAGTTGGCATGTATTCGCGATAACGGCGTTTTCGATAGAGGCCAAAAAGCCCCTCCGGCAAGATGAAAAGCAGGATCAGTAAAATGATCGGAAATAAAAGCGGCTGAATCGGTCCCATCGTCCGAATCAAGATCATCTCCAGAAACGCGACAAAATAACCGCCGACCACGCAGCCGAAAACCTGTGCCCGTCCCCCGATCATCAGGACCAACAAAATCTTCAACATAAACGTCAGCGGCAGGTACGTAATGCCGGCAAATGAACTGAAGTAGTGAGCATAAAACCAGCCGATGATGCCGATCATCGTCGAGGCGGAGATGAAAGCGATGATTTTAATTTTGTTGATATTGATCCCAATGCCGTGCGCGACTTCCTCGTCGTCATTGATCGCCGCCATCAAAAGACCGTAACGCGATTTCAATACCTTGTTGATGATCCATAGATAAGCGAACATGATGGCCGTAGACAGATACCCCAAGAGAAGGAAATTGATTTTGGCGTTTCCGGTATTGATGAGCGGAACAATCCCGAAAAGTCCCGTGTCTCCCTTGAAAGTATCGGTATAAATGAAAGTGACTTCGAGAAAAACGAGCGGCAAAAGAAGCGTCAAAAGCACATAATAGAGCCCCCGAGCCACGATGACCAGGGGACTGAATATCAAGGCGCATACGATCGACATCAAAATGGCGAATGGCAGAGTGGCCAACGGACCCCAACCATAGGCAATGCTCAAAAGCGCCGCCGTGTAGCCGCCGACTCCGATGAAGAAGTTGGGACCGAAATTCATCCGCCCTGTGCCGATCGTCATGAGGGCCAGTGGAATTGCGATGGCGGCATAAATGTTGGCGGAAATCATGGTATTGATGAGGCCGGGGCTGACGAAATAGGAGACGGCGGGAAAGATGACCAAAATCGCCGCCCAGATCAATGTATTGCGCCAGTAGCGCGGCTCCAGGATCCACTCCCATTTTCTGGTTCCCAGTCGGATGACAATGCGATCTCTTTTGAGTTCCAATTCTACCATAGTGATTCACTCCTTGCTAAACCTTGAGGTCGGACAACCAAAATCACCATCACCAAAATTAAAGCTGATAAATTCATAAAACGCGGCTCGCTGATCACGAAGCAAACGACGGCATGGGCAAACCCGATCAGAAAGCTGGCCATGATGGTGCCTTTGATGTTCCCCAAGCCTCCCAAAACTGCGACAAGAATCGCTGTGGTCATGTAAAGCCACCCCATCCCCGGTTCCACCGCCCAAACCGGCGCCACGAGCAGCATACCGATGATCACCGGCAGGAGCACAATCATCATCGTGATCATGTAGAGTGTTTCGACGTTGATTCCGACGATCCGGGAGGAATAGATGTCTTGCGACAGCGCCCGCACAGCCATGCCGGTTTTGGTCTTCACGAAAAAGAAAATAAAGGCGCCGGTCATGGCCAACGCGATCAACGCGGAGATCACAAGTTGTTTAGGAATGGTCACGACGCCAAGCTCCAGAACCCCTGGAACCAAAGTCGTCTCGAGATAGACGCCCGCTTGAACCGGATAAAAATAGTTGGCGGCCTGTTCAACGATCAGCGCCACCAACAAGAGGGCTGTCAGCAAAATATCCTCCGTATTCATGTACTTCTTGATCATGCCCTTATAGATCAAGACGGAGATGATGAATTGGATGACCACCATTCCGAAAATAGCGGGGACCAGCGACCAGCCGAGCGCGGACATGAACATCCACGTTCCATAAACGGTCAGAGGGAAAATATAGGCGTATCCCAGATGGAAAATGCGCAAAACGCCGCAGATCAAGGAAAAGCCCAGGGCGATCAGAAGATAGATCGAACCCAACACAAAGGTATAAATCACCACATACTGAAGGTAAGTCAACATATCTGTCCACCCTTAAATCAGTTTGTTGATTGAATACCACGCTTTGACAAGTTTCCTGACGCCCAGGAAACCACTTCTCTATCTTGGCGCGTCGCAACATCCTCGAGAGGGTGCGACGGCCCGATCAACACACAAAAAGTCGGAATGCCCGGAAAGTGTTACGGCGATGGGCGATGGCAAAACGGAAACCTCAAAATTCGAAATTGCAGGCGACGATGTGAAGATAAACGAGGAACCTTCAAGAAATGATCCGCCGAAGACGGCCGCGTCCGGTTGAACACCAATAGACTCGGTTTGCAGAACAAGGGGGAGCCTATGCGAATAAGACATCCTCAGGACCATGCCTCCAAAGCTTACCGATTCACGATCTGTTTCTTCTTCAGGAAACCCGGATTAGGACACCCTAAAACCCGCTTCCACACGATAACGAACGTTATATCTGCTTCGAGTCCTTCAATTCATGCCGCTTCGTTGTTCATTGTAGCTTCAAAATAAGGAAATATGAAATTTTTGTCAATAGATTAATTTTGAGATGGATGAAAAAAAGTTAAAACGGATGAATTTCAATGACGTCGAGTTTGCCTTGCAGAATATTTTTTACAACCTCGCCGTCGCTTGCGGCAATCCGCAAGCAGACACCGCAGTCGGAGCTCAAATGCCGCGGCACAGGAATCAATTTGCACGACACATCGGCCGCTCGGATCAGCTTCTCCGCGCGCAGCGCATGACTCACCGATTCGAAGAGAACAACGACATAAGATTCT
>CAZPTW010000224.1:0-5676 GCA_964589235.1 uncultured Smithella sp.
GGAGCCTTTCAGAATTTTCTTCTGAAGAGCATCCTTGGCTTCATGATAAAGGCCCGACGCCATTCGGAGAGTCGATCATTGAAAAGCTTGATGACATGAAAATGATCAAAGACAATGGTAGCCTTCGGGAGGTTCTCCGTTCGGCTCTTGCAAACTGGACAGCATAGCTTCTCACACTTGTGAGAAATGGTGAATATAATCGCATTCCCTTGATAACGCGTCTTAACATCATTGTAGCCGACAATGCCGAATCCGTGATACAAAATACTCGTGGACATGCTTCCCCCTCCATAATTGGAAATCTTCGTCGATTCCCTTTTGGGGGTTCATGTCCATTTTTTCAACTATAAAAATACGCATCAACCGGATGAACCAAATACATGATTAAAACAAGCATTTCCCACCCTCTGAGGATTGATGAAGTAAAAGCGCCCAGTGGTAATGGCATCATAGGCATGACCCTCTGCCCCGGCAAGAAAATAAAAAGCGCCATATCCGGCGTATGGGATCGTGATCTGGATATTGATCTGAAAGCGATTCAGGCCTGGGGCGCGCGGGCACTGGTGAATCTGATGGAGGAGCATGAATATGATCTTCTGCGGGTCCTGATTATGAGGAAAAAGTGAATTCTTTTCCGATGGAATTCTACCATCTTCCCATACCTGATGTTCATCCCCCTGACAGAAGATTCATTGATCTTTGGAAAAGCGCCGGGCCGAAGCTGCGGCGAATTCTGCTGGATGGTGGAAAAATCCTCCTGCACTGTCGGGGCGGTCTGGGTCGGACGGGCACGGTGGCGGCGCAACTGCTGGTCGAATTGGGCGTCCCCCCTAAGGAAGCGATTCAAGTGGTGCGTGCGGCAAGGCCCGGAACGATTGAAACACAAGATCAGGAAAAGCATGTTTATTCGTGCAAGCCAGTGAACGTCCGATTAAGCACTGACCATTTTGCGGCCTGTCTGTTAGGCGGTGCCGTTGGTGACGCGCTGGGCGCGGCGGTCGAGTTTGATTCTATAGGAGCTATCCACAATAAATATGGTGAAAACGGCATTGAGAATTATGTGCACTGCTATGGCAGAAAAGGCGCCATCACGGATGATACACAGATGACACTGTTCACGGCTGAAGGTCTACTTCGTGCCTGCTGTCGGGAATGTTCTAGGGGCATACCCGCCGTATACAATGCGATGATTCCTCGTTCTTATCTGCGCTGGCTGGCAACGCATGGGATGAAATCATCGTATGAAAACTTCGGTATCGCGCAAGACGGCTGGCTGCTGACGATCAAAGATCTTCACCATCGTCGGGCACCGGGCAACACCTGCCTTTCGGCCCTGCAAAGCGCGAAGATGGGCACACCGGATCATCCGATCAATAACAGCAAAGGGTGCGGCGGTGTGATGCGCGTTGCTCCGGTTGGACTATTTGGCGCAAAAGTTGGCGGATTTGCCACACAAAAGAAGAAACTTGAGGCCATTTTCAAACTAGGCTGTGAAACGGCCGCAATTACCCATGGGCATCCCTCCGGGTATCTACCAGCCGGATGTTTGGCGGCCATCATAGCGGAGATTATCGCGGAGGAAAGTATTGAAGTCGCCATAAAGCATACTTTACCGATTCTTAAGAAATACAAAGGCCATGAAGAAACGCTGTCTGCCGTTAAACTTGCTGTGGCTCTCAAGAAAGACAAAAAGATAAAACCCTGTCCGGAAACCATAGAAAAAATGGGCGGTGGATGGGTTGGCGAAGAGGCGCTGGCGATTTCGCTCTATTGCGCCCTGATTGCAGACGGTGATTTTGAAAAAGGTGTTTGCCTGGCCGTCAATCACAGCGGCGATTCGGACAGCACCGGTTCGATCGCCGGCAATATTCTTGGAGCAAAGCAAGTCAAAACAGCCATTCCCCAAAATTGGCTGGCTGAGCTTGAATTGAAAGACGTGATCGAAGAAATGGCCGAAGATTTATTTGTTCTGTTCAAGGATGACGACGATTGGTGGAAGAAATATCCAGGGAATTAAAATTGAATGAAAATGACCAAACAGAGGGCCATTCTTCCCGTATTAACTCTTTGGTAATTTCGGGGCTAATTCAGGGGACACAACACTTAATCCCATGATATTTAATTGATGGTTACCATTGTGTTTTCTTTCGGTGTGGGGAAAGAATACTTGCGTCTAAAACGCAACCCTGCTGAAAGGCAGGTGCGTGATTTGGACGTGATACTTGATTTTCCTAAATGGTTAATAAGAAATGAAAACAGGGATTATCTATTCGGCTTAAAGATTTTCAGTTCCTTAATTGCTTTTGCCATGTTTGTAAAGTCGCTGTCGTTGTGAAGGAGAAACAAATCGTTCTCTATGGCGGTTTCAGCGATCAGCAAATCTATAGTGCTTCGTATGGTTATCCCTGATCGGCGGCAGGCCATATTCATCTGCGCAGCTTTTTGATAGGATTCTATGCCAAGATTAAGACTATAGAAGGGGATTGTTTCAAAATACTCCTGGAGCTGATTATATTCTTCTTTCGTCCGGGCGCCTTGTAATATTTCCAGATATATTAATTCGTTTATCCCATAAGGAAAACCTTTTTCGAGTATTTTATCAAAAGCAGAAACCGCGGCGTTTTGTGCGCCCCTCAAATAATCGATGAGAACCGAGGTATCGACTAATATCATTTGCCCGCTCTCATTTTCTTATAATCATAATCGTCCGCAAAAAGGATCTTGCCTTTCAGGTCGCGCAAATTTTTCACTTTTTTGTTTTTGACAAACTCTCTTAAAGCGGTCTCGATTAATTCTCTTTTGGTGTGGATCGTCCCGGCATATTTAAATGCTTCATCGATCAAATCATCGTCTAAAACGACATTCGTTCTCATAATACACCTCCTAATGTGTATTGTAATACACATTAGTCCGTTCGTCAAACTATTTTTCCGGTGGCGCCTGGGATTATTATTGATAAGAACGTCCTTTTTGCGGCGGTGAGTATATTTAGCTGTCTCTTGTATGTCAAGAATATTTGGGCCACAAGATATAAGAGATGGATGATCTGAGCGGATCGGCGCTGTATTACGCACATCATCTTTTTTATGATTTTACCCCGCAAAGATGCCTGACAAGAACATTTGAACCGGAATTCAGGAAAGCCTCTCCATTACACATATTTTAAGATGCGTTAGAAAATCATGACTGTATGTAATCATCCCAGGCGTATTCAGGATCAGCGTAAGCGTCAGCGTGATGGTGTGGAGGATACGCGTAAGAATCGGAGACTTTGGATTCCAATAATGTGATGGCCGCGCGTATCTTTGGCGGCGGTCTTGACCGGACAAGCCAGAGTCCCAGACAGGTGAGGATGTCCCGGATGACCGATGGGTCTTCGATAAAGCTGAAGATCCGCATGGGGCCTTTGCAATGCGGACAGGCCAGGGGATCCACCTCGTATATTTTCTGAATCAGCCGCGCCCAATTTTTCCTGAATGCCTTAAATCTTCATCCGGTTCGCGGATGCAGGGGATGGCGTCGCCCGTACCTTTTTCGTCCTTTTGCATCGTGAGACGTCTTTAGTATTCTTTTCAACGGATGAATTTTACGGCGTTTTTGAAAATCGCCAGGTCCTGGCCTTCTTCGGGTGGATTTTCCCGCATCCAGCGCGGGTGATTGGTGCGGTGCAGGAACGCTTCCGGGTGCGGCATCAGGCCGAAAAGGCGGCCGCTCTCATTGCAGATGCCGGCAATGGCGAGCACCGAGCCATTGGGATTGGCCGGATAGTCCAGAGTGACCGTGCCGTCAGCTTTACAATATTGCAGTGCGACCAGATTTTTATTTTCGATTTCGTTCGGGATAGCATCGCTTTCCGCAATAAACTTGCCCTCGCCGTGGCGGACAGGATAGTAAACGACGTCCAGTCCGCGCGTAAACACGCAGGGGCTTTGCGCATTGGCTTTGAGATACACCCAGCGGTCTTCGAAACGGCCCGAATTGTTATATGTCAGGGTTGTGCTCTGCTTCGTATAATTGCCGTCGAGCGCCGGCAGCAATCCCAGTTTAACCATCAACTGAAAGCCGTTGCAGACGCCCAGGATCAGACCGCCCGCGGAGATGAATTTGAGCAACTCTTCAATCAGCATGTCATTGGCCCCGGAAATAGGGGCGTGCAGAAAGCGGTTGGCGCCGGCTTTGGCCGATCCCAGGTCGTCGCCGTCTAAAAATCCGCCGGGCAGATTCAGAAAGTTATAATCGGACAGCCGCTTTTCGCCAAAGAGCAGTTCGCTGATATGGACGATATCGTATTGGTCGGCGCCCGCCAGTTTGCGGGCGTGCGCCATTTCCATTTCACAGTTGGTGCCGTTGCCGGTGAGCATGATCGCTTTGACCTTGTTTGCCATGGTTCAGTCCTGTCTAGAAATTGAGCGGCTTCTGCCACGCGTCTTTGAGTTTGCTGATTTTTTCTTTAATGATTGATTTGCCGGAAAGACCGCTCACCTGAAGCAGTCCGTCATTGGACACAAAACCGATTTCACGCGCAACATTTCCCGCCAGCCGTTTTCAGCGCCTCGTTTTTACCGAGGCCGTAGTATCCGGCCGCTGTTTCCACGCGCTTTGTCACCGCGGGCAGAAAGTCCATCACGGCGGCGGTTTGGAGTGTCAGGGGGGTATTTGTCATTCATGAAAACACTTTCTTTGAAAGTATCCGTCCGATTTTGACTTAAGGCCTTTTCAGCCAATAAACGGCCGAGGCCTCCGTCCAATCGGACACATCAAGCAGGCTCAAACGGCGGACCAGGTCGTTGATCATCCCCGTCGATTTTTCATCGTAGACTTGAAACATTCCCTCCTTGAATCCCAGGGCAAGCAGAGGTTCTTTTTTACGTGTGGCCACGAGCTTGATGCGCTCTTCGACGGACGTCGCTTTCGAGTTCGGTAAAAAGACCGCCTTCAATTGAATGCCGCTTCCCGGCGGAGGAAATCGGTGCGCCTTGCCGGCCTTCGTGAAATGATCCGGCATGGCCGCATTGGGCAAAAGCAGCGTGACCGATCCGTCGGCCGCGATGGAAAAGAGGTACACATAGGCGTCTTCACTGACGGTATAAAAAATCTCCACCTCTTCCCCTTGGGTCACGGCGGCTTTCGAAAGCGTGAGTTTTGCCCAAAGCCCGCCGCCCTTTTCCGGATACACGGGCTCGACAAGCGCTTTGAGCCTGACCCGGTAAAGATGTCTCTGGGCTTTATCCCATTCGGACGACACCACCTCTTCCTTCACGATTTTCCCTCTCACAGCCGCATAGATCAGGTCTTCGGCCACCTGGCTGTTCGACACCAAGGTATGGGACCGGATGAAGGTGCCGACCGCCTCCTCCACGGCCCGGCGCTGCGCGTGTCTCCAGGCACGTTCCTTGACTTCTTTGAGCGTATCGAGCTCTCCTTGCCAGGCTTCGCCGTCGGCGATGACCCAGACGGGTTTGTCCGCGGCCCAACCGGCCGGAAGAACCATCCAGAACAAGCACAAAAGAAAAGCGATCTTTTTCATCATGGCCGTCATTTCACTTTGATCAACTGGGGGGTTTGAGAATGATTATACTGCTTCTTGGCGATTCGTTCGACCTGCGGCGTCATGAACGTGTGTAATGCCTCCAGGGCGATCGATCCGTCCGCTCTGAGGACATTGGCTTCCTTGAT
>CAZPTW010000225.1:0-5670 GCA_964589235.1 uncultured Smithella sp.
AACCGGCCCGCACGCTGTAGAGCGCTTCACCCGTTTCGGACACGTGCATCAGCACGCCCGGTTTCAAGATTTCATGATAAAGCCATTTTCCGTAATTTCGCGAAATCACGGGAGGCAGCATGGTTTTGTAGTCAGGGGGCCCGATGTCTGTTCTTGCAGCCATTTTACTTTACCTCCTTTTTGATATCTTCCGGCCAGAAGAATACGTACGGATTGGTTCGGGGCGTTTTGACCATCTGCGGCGCCGCCGGAAGCCCGATGGCCTTCAAAAAAACGCGCATTCCCAAGCGCTGAATCAACTCACCCAGACGCTCCCGCGACTTTCCGAATTCATCCCACCAATCTTGAATCCGATCGATGAGATCTTTCAATTCATCATAAGGTGGTTCAAGCTTCATGAAGGGGACAATCACCCAGGATAAAAGCGCCCCTTTGACGATGGGTGCCTTTCCGCCGACGAGAATCGTGGCGCCGCGATCTTTGCCCGGCCGCAGGGCCTTGGGCATCACGTTGATGCAGTGCATACAGCGGGTGCAGTCCTCGTCATGGATTTTGAGGTCTTTTCCGTTGAATTCCATGCATCGCGTGGGACACAAATCACAGACTTCCTTCTGAATGTCGAGACGATCGGCGTAGGCGGCGACTTCTTTTGGGTTGATCTCGATGGCATCCCTCCATGTGCCGATGATCGAGAGATCGGAACGAGCGATGGAAGCGACACAGTCGTTGGCGCAAGCTGAAACTTTGATTTTAAATTTATAGGGAAACATGGGCCGGTGGATTTTGTCCTGGTAGCTCATGGTGATGTTGTAACAGACATCGAGGCTGTCAATGCAGGCCCATTCGCATCGCGCCGGCCCCACACAGGCGCTGGGCGTACGCATGGCCGATCCCGATCCGCCCAAATCAAATCCGGCATCGGACAGATCGTCAAAGCAGGGCTGAAGATGTTCCGTCGTCGTTCCCAGCAGGATGACATCCCCGGTCGCGCCATGCATATTGGTGAGGCCGCTCCCATGCTTGTCCCAGATATCACAGAGTTTGCGCAGAGTTTCCGTCTTGTAGAACCAGCCGGTTGGGTGATTGACCCGCATGGTGTGAAAGGCCTGAACATTCGGGAACAAATCAGGGCGGTCCGAATAGCGGCCGATGACACCTGCGCCGTAACCCTTGACGCCGACGATCCCTCCATGTTTCCAATGGCCGATTTTGTCTTTGTAGGACAGTTCCAGTTGATTTAAAAGATCTTTGGCCATTGCGTTTTTCTGCGCCGCCTCTTTCATATCCTTGACGAAACTGGGCCATTTTCCTTTTTCCAGCTCATCTAGCAAGGGGGTGTCTGTTTTCTCCATGTCGTTCCTCCTTTGATGAATATTCTAAACATGAGACGCTATCAATACTTTCATATTTAGAACACCATTCATAACTTGAATAGTACTCTATTTATGAAATATGTCAAGTTTTTTTTACCGGAGACCGGAATTCTTGGCCTCTTCTGAAAAATAATTCATGAAATCAACAACTTGAAAATTTATTCGAATCCGCTTTCCCAAAGCCTCTCACAAACAAATTTTCTTTTTAAACGGCGGCTCTCTTAAGCTTTGCCTGCCGAAGATACCGCCGTTTAAATGGTTCGACATTAGTGTCCGGCGGGGAAGAAGGTGTAGCTGACCCACACCAGCACGATCAATAGCACCACTCCAAGCACGAGACTCCATGTGATGAGTTTTTTTTCAACGGGTAAAAGCGGTTCGTATTCCATCTTTTCCATTTCATCTTTGATTTTGACTTCGTCCATCTTTGATCTCCTTTCAGCGACTTTATTGAACCAGTGGGGGAACGACGCCATGGAAGAAAATCCATGATATGAAAAGTCCAATCCAGATAATAAAACCGAACAGGGCGATGATATACACGAGCATCAGACGGCCTATCCCCTCTTCCCACAATTTTTTGAAATTGGACGCCAAGCCAATGGAAAAAAACGTCAAGGCAAAAAAGAGTTTCCGGAAAACATCCGTTTCCGAAGCCGAAATTTGTATCTTGGATTTTACCTCCGGCCAGGCCAGTCCGATGATCAGCATGATTAAAAAGGTCACAAAATATCCAATGACGAATTTTGGAAAGCGGAGCCATATTTCACCGGCTTGCGCTTTTTGACCGTCTTTCGGGCTGATTTTGCTGGTCCAGATGACCGCCAAGACAAACGCCCAGATGCCGATGAAAATATCGATGAATATTTTTACCGTCGTGGCAGCGCCGACGACCCAACCCGATTGATACTGGATTCCTTGGGCGGCGTTTTTTGCGTAGATCAACGATTCGACGATCTGGCCGCTGGCGACGGCGGCTCCGTCTGTTTTAACCGCAAGCCCCATCCAAGCCCCGGCGACCAAAGGCTGGTTGGGCAGAAATTCCGCCGCGATAAAGGGGAGAATGATCAACTCAACGACAGCGAATATCACCACCAAAGAAGACACCATGATCGGCACGATCGGGCGGGCGCGAATGGCTCCGCCTGTTGCGATGGCCGCTGAAACGCCGCAGATGGAGATACCGGAAGCCAGTGGCGCCGCCCATTCGCGGTTGAATTTGAAAAATTTTCTAGCCAGCAGATAGACCAAGGCCCAGTAAATCAAATACGCCTCAATGATGGCGCAAAGACCACGGAACATCATGGAGGTCGCCAGGCCCAGTTGCTCGGCGGATTTGACCCCGAGCCCGACGCCCATGATCACGATGGCGGTTTTGATGAACCATTCCGCCCGGGCCGCTTCCTTGAGCGATTCGGCGAATTTCGGCATGAAATTCCCGATAAACAGACCCACCAGCAATGCCAAGATCAACCCCGCCTCGCCGGTCAGTTTCAGAGACCAGTCGAGATTGAATTTTTTCATTTCCGCGGGCGTCTGCGCGGCGATGACGGCATAATGACCGATGATGTTGCAGATATAAGTCATCCAAAAAATGACGGTAAAGGCATAAATGAATTTCAGAAGATTGTAGCCGAGAGCTCTCGCTCCGATCAGCAGAAGGATCATGACCGCCAGATAGGTCAAAACAATCGAAGCGATTGGGCTCAACCCCGCATAAGCTTTCGATGCCGGTGCAATGCTTTTGGAAAATTGCATCCATACTTTCGGGGTGACCGCCCAGCCCAGAAGATCAAGGCCGATGAGCGACCCTAATGAAAGAAGAAAAATAAATAAACCTAACCACACCGACCACCAGTCTTCCGTCTTGAACAGACCTTGTCGACCTCCCATAGTTCCCTCCTTTTCTTGAGTCCCGTTGCAAAACTTCCTTCATCACCAGCTTTTTTTCAACGCTGCCTATTATGCAATCATGTCTTGAACTCAAACCATCGTTTCAGAGGTCATTCTTTAGGCCTCGGAGCGCGTTTTCTCAAACGCCATCAGGGCCCATTGGATTTGAATTTCAAAAAGGGGGAATAGAGAAAGGACATGGAAGGGTGTGGCGGTGCCACGAAGCGATGAGTGTTAAGATAGGTGCTAAAAAGTAGTGTCTTGAGGCGAGTCACGGAACATCCCCTTGAAGGTTGATCAATGATGGATCCGCATCTTCTTCTCTTGTCGACGGCAGAAAGATACGCAAATCTTCCGGGCAAGTCAAGAAAATATCCTTTCTTGAAAAACTTGCCTCAACGTTCCTGATGATCATGCTTGCAAAAGAGGTCAGGCTGATTTAATTTTCTTACTATGAAAACAAACCCTTCCCGAATACAAAATCCCCAATGTGCAAAGAATGCGTTCTCCGGGCGTCATCCTTGCGCCCTCCTGTGGGATGAATCATTTCTTTGGGGACTTGCGGCAAGATCCGCGCTCATCGAAGCCGGTCTGCCGTTTGACCTGATTCAATCGGCGGATATCCGTCAAGGGGCATTGTCCGACTACGCGATGATCTTCGTTCCCGGAGGCTGGGCCCAAGCCAAAATGTCGGCGTTGGGGGAAATGGGTCAGATGGAACTCCGCCGTTTCGTCGAGCGAGGCGGCGGCTATCTCGGCATTTGCGGGGGGGCGGGTTTGGCCACAGATCAGCACTTAGGGCTTTTACCGATTCAACGAATACCCCAAGTCGATCGTGTCCCCAGCTTCAGCGGACCGATCCGTCTGACCCTTGTTGACCATCCACTATGGAAAGATCTGGAAACCTCCGAGTTTTACGCCTGGTGGCCGCCCCAATTCGATGCCGGGAATCCCTGGAATATTCGTATTCTTGCCCGCTTCGGTGACGCGCATCCCGATGCCCAAAGTGCCGATATCCGTGTGGCGGACGGGCATCGTGCGGGTTGGCCCTCTTTGGAAAAAGAATATGGCATATTCTTAGATCCTGAGCGGCTGAAAAAAAAACCCGCCGTTTTCGAAGGCGGCTTTGGAAAAGGCACGGTGATTTTATCGTTGGTACACTTCGACACGCCCGGTGACCTGGCTGGAAGACAGGTTCTACAAAATCTCTGGCCGTATTTAACCGGATGTATCACCCCACTCCTCCACAAGTCCTTTCCGCCCATGTCTTTTGGAAATCGACGCGGCCACAACGATCCGCTCACGGACATTATGGATGACATTCAGATCGCCGTCGACCGTTTGATCGCCCTGGGGGAACAACTGCTTCTTTGGCGCCGCCGAAATGCCTGGCTTTTGCAATGGCGCCGGGGCATCCGCGGCATGGAATATTCAACACTGGCCGCCATGACCGAGACCATGGCCGATTGTCTTTCCGGCCGTCCTGTCGATGAAGACAGCCCCAAAAACGGAGATTCTTTTGTCGACACAGGACAGGTCAGAGACGAACTGGAATCTATCCGAGACCGGCTCATCCCCTTCGCCCATCAGGCGGAAATGCTGCTTCGTCTGGAACACGTGCTTTGGACGGAGGGGTCGGCATCCCCTCGTAAGACCTTTACCGATGAGGACATCACCCGTTTGCGTCAGGATCTTTTCGGCTCCACAAGACACTTCGGCGGGCGTTTCAAACCGCTCATCGCCGCCGTCGACCGTCTGCTGTATTCGCTGCTGAAACATTATCCGCCGCGGGTGACGCCTGACTGTCCTCCGCCCCGGGGAAACCAATAAGGGTGACTTTCGCCGCGAAAATTCAGCTCACTTAAGTTTTCGAACATTTTCGATCAAGACAGCAAAACCGTCCGGATCTTGTCGGCCAGATTCTGAATATCGAACGGCTTTTGCAGAAAATGCGCGTCGGAATCGACCGCGCCTTGGCCGGTGATGACATTCGCCGGATAGCCGGACATGAAAATATACTTGATGTCGGGGTAAAAGGTTTGGATCTGCTCGACCAATTCCCGGCCATTCATTTCCGGCATGACGATGTCGGTCAAAAGCAAATCAATATCGGATGGGTGTTCTTGCGCCATGCGGATCGCATCCCGTGGGGCGGGGGCCGCCAAAACGGTGTATCCTAGGATCTCGAGCATTTGTCGGATCATGTCTAGAATCGCCGGTTCATCCTCCACCACGAGAATGATTCCGCTTCCTCGCAAAGCCGTGACAGCCGGTTTTTCCATTTGTCCAGGCGCTGTCTTGCCGGCAAAACGAGGAAAATAAATATTGAAGGTGCTTCCTCGTTCGGGTTCGCTTGTGACCTCGATATAGCCGTTGTTTTGCTTTACGATGCCATAAACAGTGG
>CAZPTW010000226.1:0-5654 GCA_964589235.1 uncultured Smithella sp.
CGCGCTCCTGATTGATGGCACGCGGATTCCGCGGATGTTGCGGATTGGCGCGGAGGATCGATATGTATTGAGTTTCCGCCGTTCCATTTCGGTCAAACCTCACCCGGAAGGCGTTCGATCGAACGCCTTCCGGGTGAGGTTTGACCTACATCGAGCAGATGAAACAAATAAATTCCGAAAAATGGAATGCAATTCTACTACCGCTTTATCTGGTTCAATCTTTTCCTCCAGACTTCGCCAATAGCTTTGCCGATGGCCTTAAACTCATCCTCACTGAAGGTGTCAGTCTTTGCATTATTACACCAATAGCAGGCGAATGACAGATTCCCCAAATTATTGTAAGCTTCGTTTGCTTTACGACGTTCAATCTCGAGCGTTTTTCCCCTAAATATCCTTTTATTCTCAATAAGTTTATGATCATGCAATAACTGCAATTCTGCTTCTGATATGCCGCAATAAATACACTGATGGGGTTGGCTATCATACCACTCACTAAAACTCCAGAAATCACCGCCGATCTTTTTGCGCTTCCACAAATCCCTCACCTTGATTAAGTCTCTCATTCCAGTTCTGATTTCACTGTCAGCTTTACGGACATCATTTAATTCCACGCCAAGTTGATTTGCAGCACCTTGAAACGTCATTGATTGAAGCAACACCAGATCGAATACCTGCTGTTGCAATTTTGTCAGATCATCTTTTTTCATGTTTATGGTTTTTAGGAATAATGTTTCAATCAGCATAAATATTCCAACTCACACAATTCAACACCCCACCTTCATTCGCAAGCTGTGTACATTCCAGTGGTTGGATGTTGAAATAGGCTTCGAGGATGGATCTGGCAGCGGCATTCTCGGTCGGGAATGCTTCGAATACCGGAAACACCACCTGTTGGCCGACCTGTAAATAATTGACATAACAGCCGGCTGCGGAGTCGACACCTTCGTGATTCTTCCGGCGAATTTCCTGATAGGGAAATTTCACCTGCTTCAAGCCGGCCCGAGTCAGGCTTTGGTCGAACTCTGATAAAAAGTTATTCGGGTAACCGGCCTGCTTGAAATCGCTGACCAACACGGTGTTCGCGTCCAGGAAGCGCAGCATGCCGTCGATGTGACCGAATTCCTCGTACGGCAGTTGCGGTACGACGATTATGCTGCGGGTCTCGAAGATCTCCTGCAGTTCTTCCACGATCCGTTGCCGAGGCCGGTCATCATTATCATCAAACACACGGTCGGTCAGGGCGACCCGGTCGGGACCTTTGACGATGTTCCCTCCATCCAGGCGGAGATCGGAGGATACTGTCTTGGACCTAATGGATTCCGGGATCAAAGCAGACTGATCCGTGGTGTACCGGAACCGGACGAACTTATCCGACTTCACCTGTACCGGCATGTAATCACGGCACCAGATGTCTTCCGCAGCCGGAAGTAGCGTATAGGATATGCCGAAGGCATCCAGAAGATGGATCAACCTGAGGAATAGCTCGGGAAAATCCCGTTGCAACCGGTCAGCGAAATAGATCCGGGTGGTCTCCCGATCCGTGATCAGGGGATGGAGGACATTATACCGCAAAGCCCGAAGGATGCGCAGCACGGTCCCATCCGTCAGCTTCGCCAACAGCCAGCCATCGACGAAGCGGTCTTGCCGCAGGATCGCCGTCAATAAGTCGCGCAGCAGGTTCAGCCCCAACTGCTGCAGCAATGTTTCATCTCCGATTTGCAACAATTCCGTCTGCTCCGGCCAGTTCATCCAGTCGACCTGCGTGATCACACCCGAAGCATAGGCCGTCCTGATGAACTCATGGATGATCGGCTCATAGTTTACATCGGGCATCACATAAACACCCGCGATCAATTCACTCCCTTCCTTCCACTGCCCAACGGGAGCGGATCGTTCCAATAGCGGGATAAATGCCAGCAATTTTTCCCAGGCGGTTTGTGTTACGGGCGGATAGCCACGATCAAATTGTTGCTGCAGCATCTTCTTGATTGGTATGGCGGGAATTAGCAACCGACCGAATCGAGTTCCAAAAATTCTGAGAAGAGTTCCAGAATTTCCGGGTTTAGTGCATATACTATTTCTTTTAGTAATAGCTGTTTCCTATCGAATAATGCAATAAATAAAAAGGCGCAGCGCTGATTTCAAGCATGTCTGCTGTTCATTCCGATCGAATGATGAGTAGTCGGTTGTTACAGGAAAGTCGCAGATAAATTCGGCGTTTGCCTCCATTCTTCCATCGGTCATTTCCCCAACAGGAGTTCGATCGATGCCGGAGAGGGAATGACGAAGGGAATTCAGCTTATTGACAAGAATTTTTTGGCCTGCAGGATGATGCGCATTTATAAAAACCTAATAAAAGCTGAAAAAATCACGCAAAGTACAATTGAAACAAAGAAAACCGAATTTTACATCTGATGAATAGGATGGAAAATGCAATCACTAAAAAAGTGCCAGGGGCATAAAATTCGAAACCCGGAAGCTTGAATTTCTTCAGGGGCTTCCGGGAACTATATTTTGATGACAAATATAACGCTAAAGCAGGCAGAAAGCAACCTTTATTTTATACTTAACAACTATGAGATTTGTTGATTTTGAGCAGATTATGTCGGTACCCAGAATGAGTCGTTATGTAACTGCATGCAATGGCGACACACGAAAGGCCATGACCCTTTATCGTCTCAATCTGAGACTTTCACAGGAACTTTTCACTGTAGTTGGCTGCTTCGAGGTCGCATTGCGAAACGCTATTGATCGACATTATTCCTCGCTTTGCGGTGCTGATTGGTTGAGAGATTCGGCCAGACCAGGAGGCATGTTCAGTAATAGGGCGTGCGGTAAAACACCCTACATCATTTCTGAGGGTGAAAGAAAATTGTCATCCTATACTCATCCTAAACTGCTGGCAGAAATGGATTTTGGATTCTGGAGATATCTCTTTGCAAGACATCAATTCCACCACGGCGGGCAGAGCTTGCTTGCTATTTTCCCATCGAAACCGCGAAGTACTCCATCCATCAATTACAATAATAGTTTCATATTTATGGAGTTAGAAAACATCAACGCCTTAAGAAACAGACTTGCACACCACGAACCTGTGTGCTTTCAACTAGGCGCTCACAGCAAAAGCACACGCTATGCGAGACAAAATCACCAATTGACTTTACAATTTTTCCAATGGATGAACATCAATGAATCAGTGTTACTATACGGACTTGACCACATAACCGAAGTTTGCGACAGAATTGACGCATTGTAGAACATTTCATTGTACTAGAAAACCTCACCTCTACTGATAACCAAGCTTTTACGTCGAGTACACTTGGCATCCTAAACTAATCTCACGTCGAGATCCCTTTCCCTTTCCGTGAAGAGGGCGCAAAAGCTATTCAGGATAGCTTGAACAACAAAAGAGAGCTGATGACCAAACACCTCGATTGATCCAATCACGAATCACCAATCACAAATCTCCAAACTTCAACCTCGGCAGCCCCTCCACGATCTCCACGGTTTGCATGCTTACGTTGATCACGCTGAGCAGCAGGTCAAGGATGTAACGCGGGTTGCCGCTCTCTTTCGCCCAGTCGTTGGGGTCGTTCACGATGCCGCTGTCTTTGTGGACGGTGACCTGGTAACGCTCCATCACCCACTCGATGGCCGACTTGCCGTTGACCACGTACTCGTAGGCCTTTTCCGGTATGTCGCGGATCGTGATGCTGTTGTTGTACAGAATCGTATCCTTCTGCCCCTTCTGCGGAAACCGCATCTTCTCCACCGCATAATCCCCGCTCCGCAAGCCCTCCACTTTCACACCCTTGTAAGCCGGAACCTTCTCATAGTTGATGTGCAAGTCAGCCAGGGCTCGACCGGCTTTGCTGAAGGACCAGAAATCTTTCACATCATCTACCAGTGGGATTCTGGGAAGGGACTTTTTTAAATCGCTGGAAAATCTATTTCTGTATTCATTGTCATGCAATACCCCATAGACATAGTAAAAGATGTCCTCCTTCGAAATATTTTTACCATACTTCTTCCGGCATTCTTCAAAAATATAATCACTAACCCCATCCTGTTTAATATATTTTTCCCCATTGCCTGAAGCAAAGAGATCCAAGGACTCTGAATTTTCTTCATAATAATACAATGGAAAACATTGCCCGTTAGTAAGTAATTGATAGTCCGATATAAGATTCACACATAAAGTTGAAAAATCCTTATTGACTCCAATACCCGAGACAAACAAGGAAATATTCGAATCCACGTAAAAAATGGGCTGCTGATACCTTTCTTGATTTAGAATATCAGCATAATAAGTATACACCTTTGTGAAAGGGCGATACATTGAATTCCGAAACTCCCTTTTATCCAAAATAATTTCTCTTTTCCTCAAAAAATGATTCTGCCAGTCTCTACTCCAGCTTCCCAATTCGGGATTAACAGTGTACTGTTTGGCCCGTCCTTTCACTACTTTCTGGAGCTCTTCATTATAATGCGAAATAGTTTTTGTAATGTTTCTTCTTAGACGAGAATGCGAGAAATTATAAACCCACGCATCTCTGGCAGTTACAGTACCCAATGAGTTAGCTATAAAAAACGATTTCGCTGCCTTATCATACTTCTTCTCCGGCGCCAACGGAATAAACTTCTCAAACAAATCATTCCGCTGATTCAACCAATCCCCTTCCTCATTCGGCTCCAGGGTTTTCCAGTGGAGCTTCGGACTGGTGATGGAGGCGGAGTCGCGGAGGATCTCGAGCTTGTCTTCCCGGCTGAGGTAATCGCCGATGTCGCAATAACGGATCACCGCTTTCTCCCGCCTCGCGGCCGGGTTACGCACCAACAGGGTAATGGCAATGGGCGTACGGGAGCCGGAACCGAAGATCTTGCCGCCTTCTTTCCGGCTTAACTCGCCGCTGGTACGCTGGTTGCCGCGCAGGCTGAAGACCCAGATGCTGTCAAACTCCCGTTCGATCGTTTTCCGGAAACCGTCCGTACTGTTGCCGTCGAGCCAGGCGCCGTTGCTTACAAAGGCGATCACGCCGCCCTGTTCCGGATCCAGTCGATCAGCGCTCCAGCGGAACGCCTTGATATAAGCGTCGTACAGCGACTTGTTCAGACCCGCTGTGGAGGCGGCAGCATAGGTATCGGCGATGCGCTGGTCGAGTCGGGCGTATTTCTGGTTCTGCGCGTTGTCGTTCGCCGACTTCTGTCCGATCGAATACGGCGGGTTGCCGATGATCACGCGCACGGGGGCTTTCTTCTGGCGGACGACCCGGGCGGAGTTCTGGGGGAACATCTCGGAGAACAGCTTATCCGCCGCTCCGCTCTCGCCCAACTGGAAGGTGTCGGTGAGTACGATGCCCTCGAAGGGCACGTACTTGTTCTTCCCGATGCCGTCGTCGGGGTCGGGCGTGGCGTCGTGGTAGGCGTTCTCGATGTTGATGGCGGCGATGTAGTAAGCCAGCAGCACGATCTCGTTGGCGTGCAGCTCGTGCCGGTACTTGCGGTCCAGGTCTTCCGGGCGGATGAGTCCGCTTTGCAGCAGGCGCGTGATGAAGGTCCCGGTGCCCGTGAACGGATCGAGGATGTGGACGTTCTCCTCGGTCAGTCCCCGCCCGAACTCGCTGCGCAGGACGCCGTCCACCGAATGCAGGATG
>CAZPTW010000227.1:0-5647 GCA_964589235.1 uncultured Smithella sp.
CGGTCCTGATGCGGCGTCGGTTCAAGAGGAATGAAATCGTCGAAAACGGCAGGACCTATGAAGTCGGTGACTTTTATCCGACTCCGCCCGCCGAAAGACAAATCCTTCCGCGATTGCAATATCCGCCACTGACATTGCGGCTCGGAGATCTGCGCCATCTCCGCCTGCATTTTTTTCAAGTCCGCGAAATCCTGCGAGGAGAGGCGCTCGATGTCCGCCCAAGGGGCTGCGCAGGCCAGCGGTATCAAATCCCAATTTTCTTCCCAATGGGGCATGGGACCGACGCCCAGAATCAAAAATGGGTAACGCCTTCCAATACCGTCTTGGCTGTCCCTGACCAGACCGCAGACGACGGTACCGTTTACAGTCCCCCTGGCCCAAAAACGCCAAATGTTTTGATCATCCCTTCCACCGCCTTTGGAACGCCGCTCATATCCGGCTTCCACCCAGCCTGAAAAGACCTTAAACAGCGGAAAATCCCCGCCCACGCGAAAATAATCCTTGATCGCGGGATGCTTCCCGTATGCGGCCCACATCCAAGACGGAGTCTGATCGGATCGCTTCAATCCCAGCATGCCGTAATTTTCCCCAAAGCTCTGGCCTGCGATTTGCCGGCGCCGACTGACTCAAAGCTTTTCAGAACCGCCTGATGCCCGCTGATCGAATAGCTGACCACGACGTACTTGACGCCGGCTTTTTTGAGTTCGTTTTTCTGATCGGGAAATTCGCCGGCAGAGAAGGTGTGCCGTCCACCCGGAAAATCTCGCAGGAAATCCACGAAAGCCTGCGGCCCGGCGTAATGTTTGGCCAAAACAGCGTTGCCGACGTAAATTCTCAAGGTGACATCGCTGCATGTCTCCGGTGTCCATTGAAACGTTTGGGTTTTGGGGTAATTCAAATTTTCGAGAACTTGCACGCCGGTTGAGCAACTCAATTCCAGCGAGCTTTTATGCGGTTTCACGGACGCATCGGCATTGGCATCCGTGGGAAGACCGGAAATCACCACTTTGTAGGCTTGCTGCTGCGACGAGGCGGTCGCGGTACGCGCCCGGGTGCCGGCACCCATTCCCAAAGAGCTGAAAAATTTTTTTTCAAAAGCGATCGCCCCACCGAAGACTTCTTTGGCGTTGTATCCTCCCGACGCCTTCCAACCGATAAACGGGGCGGCGCTGCCTTTGACGAACTTCCAAGCCAGCCCGTTATTCCCCCATAGAAGCTCGGTTTCCTGCATTGCCGAAGCCCCTTGCACTTCGGCAAGGACCTCCTTCTCCCAGTTGGCCTGCAATTGGCATCCCGCCTCCATACGGGCCAACGCCCAGAGAAATTCCATCGGCCCCAGAATCAAACCGCCGACGATTCCGTCGGCCTCCGCGGAACCGGCCAAATAATTTTTGAGTTTCAAGGCGGCGTTAAATCCCACCGCAAACGGAGATTTGCCTGTCACGGAATCTTCGCTGAATGTCTGTGCAGTGATCTGAAACATCTGGCCTCTGACCGCCGATGCCTGAACGATGACGGCCAGAGCATTTTGATAGTCTTGATAAGCGCGAACCGCCGCCAGATGGGCGTCGATCGACGTCGGTTCGATTTTCCGCCCGAGCTTATCCTTGATTTTGTCCAAGAGCGCCTTGCCTTCTTCGGCGGTTTTGGTCATGAGCTTGCCCTTCGTCCCCGCATTTTTCACCGTCTGAAACTGATAAACTTGCCCCAGCCATGGGGGGATGTTCTCACCGGTCACCACCGGTTCGAGCTCAACCGTCATACGATTCAACAAAGCGAAATAAGGCCCCTCATCGCGTCCCATCTTTGTCGCCGCCTGCATCCATTCGCTTTTTCCGTTCAATCGTTTGCTGCCGTCGGAAAAACGCAAGGCGAAATTCCGCCAGGCACTGAAACAGTTTTTACGATAGTACGCATCCGTCTCGAGGCGCTGTTTTTCCATCAGGGCTGGTTCGTCGAGCGCCTCCTCGATTTCCTTGAACAAAGCATCGATCGCCTCTTTGCCTTTTTTGGTAAAGGCGGGGTCGACGGTGATCTCGCCCCCGGCCGAGAGACTTCCTCCCCAAAAGTCTTTCAAGGCGACAGGCGCAATGGCCCCCTCCTTGTTGACCCATACGACAATCCAGTGGGGTCTGGCGTCCCGAAGCTTGATTAAGTCCCTGAGCCACACCCGAAGAATGTCTATCTCCTTGCTGATCTCGGCCGTGTCCGTCCGCCAATAGATGTAATAAAGAAACAAGCGACCGAACTTTTGACGCAGTTGATCATCGCTCTCCTGTCGAGAGCCGGATAGCATCGCAAGATACGGGGGATAAGGCCGATTTTTCAGCTTTTCAAACTCCTCTTGGTTGAGCCTCCCTTTCAGCAGATTGATGCGCCGGGTGAGAAAAGAGACGTATTGTCCGAAAATCTCATCGGGAACCGCCTCCGTGATACGGGAGAGGTTTTCTCTCAACTGGCTGTCGAAGTCATGCAGAAATCCCTTTTGAAACTCCCGACAGTACTTGGCCTTGAGCGCTTCCTCCACATGGAGGCTCTCGCGTAACCCGAATCGCGGAATCCACCAATTGCGATTTTGTTTTTCAACTTTCAAGATGGCCTGATTGGAGCGCTCCAACCCGATGACCGTATCGGTTAAATGACCTTCCAAGACAGTCGGTTTGGAAAACTCATGTCCGATATGACGCAGGATTCCGACATTTTTGACAAAGGAAAAACTCAATAAGCCGCAGACGGCGATCCCGAAGATAACCCAGGCGGTAAGCCCCAAATTTCGGGTGAAGAGACTCCATTCGATCGCCCTCTTGGTCGGCGCCAAAAGCCCTCGGTCTTTCGGTAGAATCCGGGAGAAAAAATCGTGGAGAAAAAGACCACGGCTGGCGCCGGAGAGGACTTCTTTTTCCCCGATCAAGCCAAGGGCCTTGAGAAAATGTGAATAAGGGGTTCCCTCTTGCCGGCCGCTGCTGAAGAAAAGGCCTCGAAGAATAGGGGTCTCCTGGTAGGGGTTTTCCGCAAACGCGCCTTTGCCGAAAGCCCCAAGACCACGCTTCAAATTTTCAAATTCTTCGGGAAACAAAAGCACATCCGGGTTGACATCCTTGTTACGGAATTGATGCAAAAGCACCAATCGCAAATTTTTAAGACGCTCCGCCAGCGTGCCGACTGCTTGATCCAAAAACGCCGGCACGTCCGTCGACAAATCCTGATTCACATATCCCATCGGTTGCTCGAGGCTTTTGTCCGACAGGCTGTTGCAAAATGTCGTCATCCCGTGAATCAAGTCGCACTTGGTCAAGAGCAGATAAACAGGAAACTTCGTCCCCAGGACCCTCATCAACTCATCGATTCTCCGGCGGATGGTCTTGCCTTCTTCCTCCAACGCTTCCGGAGACGACGCCAGCACCTTGTCCGCCGCCAAAGCGATAATGAGGCCGTTGAGGGGCTCTTTCTTGCGATACTTGGCCAGAAGGTGCATGAACTTCTGCCATTCTTCCTTGTCGCGGCCCTCGTCCACAGGAATCGCAAAACGGCCCGCCGTATCGATGATAATGGCCTGCTCGAAGAACCACCAATCACAATTCTTGGTGCCGGAAATACCCGCCGTGCGCGTTACCTCCACAAAGGGCGATGAAAGCTTCGCACTGGCGAGCGCCGTGGTCTTCCCCGATCCGCTTTCGCCGATGATCATGTACCATGGAAGGACATAAAGGGGATTGCCCTGTTTTCTCAAATGCGACCGCCTCAGCGCGTCGACGGCTTCCTTCCACTTCCTCTGAATGTCAGCCAACTCATCCTTACCGGCCGAATCTTGGGCGGCCCGGATACGGGCTTCGTCCTGCATGATCACCTGGGATACAAACTTCTGCTCCCGCCGCCGCATCAGGAGTTTCCTCAAAAACAAAACACCCACCCCGATCCCGGCAAAAGCCAAAAGGATGAAAAGCCCGACCCACCAAGGCCAATCCATCACCAGCACAAACCCGAAGGTCAGTAGAACAATCAAAAGAACCACAAAGACGAGCAAAGCGATTTTGAGTGCAGTTTTCACGGAAAAACCCCTACGGAATGTTTTTCAGAATATTTTCGCCGATACTCCCGAGCGTCAAATAGTAAATGAAAAACAACAACCCAAAGAGCAGCAGCGGCGCGGCAATCCCGATGACTGTCGGCATGGAGAGGCCCCATTTCCGCGTGGGGGGGGCGATCTGGGCCTTTTCCTTCGGATAGGATTCCGGAAAAAGCGCCTCTTGATCGAGGGACGGCAAAGCACCGGTCCCCAGGAGAAACTTTAGATTGGAGGTCTTTAACTGGTCAAGCATGAAATCATCGCCCTCTTTGAAATAGCGCCCCTTAAACCCAAGCGCGAGACAAAGGTAATAAACCTCCCGAACTTGTTTCTGATGAGGTCCCAGTTGATTGAGCCTTTCAAAAAATTCTTCACCGGCTTCCGTCGTATTATAAAAAACACGCTGGAGCTGTTCCCTCTGCCATTTGTTCTTCTGCTCCCAATTCGAGGCCAAGATGGTTTCATCCGTCCAGGCACAGACGGCAAAACGCGCCTGATCGAAATCCTCCCGAGTCGAATCCCCCTTCTCGACGGACTCCTCACTTTGGGCGATCAGTCGATGGAGGTCTGTTCGGACCTGCTCGAAAGGCGGCTGTTTGGTGGACACCGTCTTGCGAAAATAAACCACGTAAGCAATCCATTCCAAGAAGCAGTCGGTAAGATGCATGGTCTACTCCATAGGTGAAATATCTGCCCGGGGAACGCCCGCCTGGCAAGAACGAAACGTTTTACTTTCTGCCGACGACCATCAACTCCACTTTTAAATCTTCCGGAGCGGTGTCCCAGTACAGGGCGATATTGTGGCTTCTGCTGACAAGCGCCCATTGATCGCTGTGATGATCAACGGCAAAGTAAAAGGAATGAGCCCGACGCGGCAGCTCTTGCGGCGGGACCTTGAGATGCTCAAGGCCAATCCCTGGAAGCGCCCGAGCGATCAAAAGCGGCAGTTGCTCACGGGAACTCAACTTGGCTTCCGTGGACAGCGCCTCCAAGACCGCCTGCGGATCCCCTTCCGTTTTCAAAACGATGTAATAGCGATTGTGTCCGTCAAAAATGGACGGTTTGAGCTCCGAAGCGTAATAGGTCCCATCGAACACCAGCGGAATGACATACTCCGGTCCCGCCGTGATTTCATTGAGCAACTGGGAGATTAAAAACTGCGCCGAGGCGTAGCATTCGTAAAGATTGCGGTGCCCGTATAACGGAAGCAACCGGCCGCCGTCTTTCGCTTCACCCGCGGCATTGATATTGGCCGAAAAAGACGAAAGCTCGCCGATCAATTGCCTCAGCACGCCATAGACGACCAGGGGATGGTCCGTCAACACCTCGGTGAACCCAAGAAGCCTGGGGATGTAACGATTGAGTGTCATGAGCGCGAGCATATAAACCATGTCGCGTGATCCGAATTCCGCCGTTTGAATACCGCGTTGGCTTTTGTATTCATCGAGCTGGCGGCCGCGTGACATGATCTGATCTCGAATATCCTTGACGATTTTCAAAAGGATATCCGAGCCCGACAGAGAAACGCATGGGGGGATAAAACTTTTTGAAAGGACAACGTCTTCGCCGTCCCGCTCCAGT
>CAZPTW010000228.1:0-5618 GCA_964589235.1 uncultured Smithella sp.
AAACTTCGGACAACCCATCATCACCACCTTTCCTTTAAGCCAGTCGCGATGGAGGCAGGGGAAGGCGACGGCCGTGCAGTCCGCCAAGACCAGCAGGTCGGCGCCTTTCAGGAAGGGGGCGCCGGCCGGAATCAATTTGATTTGAATCGGCCAGTGGGATAGAGACGAGTCTTCCGGTGCGCTTTCAAAGCGCTTTGGCTTATTGGCCGATTCGCAGGCGGACGGTTTGTCGAAGATCTCGATATGCGCCGAAGGACAGCCGCAGGGCATCGTCTGGGCCTCCTTTTCTTTTTCTGACAGATGCTTTTTGACGGCTTCCTCATTAAACGGAGGCGCTTCGCGTTCGACGATTTTCAGCGCGCCGGTGGGGCACTCGCAGATGCAGGCGCCCAAACCGTCGCAAAACGACTCCGAGGCCACTTTCGCCTTGCCGTCGACGATTTGCAGCGCGCCTTCGGCGCAGCCGGTCACGCAGTTGCCGCACCCGTCGCAAAGATCTTCATCAATCTCGATAATCTTTCTCCATATTTTTTTCACAAGATCACCTTCCCTCGTCACGCCCGCGGAGGCGGAAATTTCGTGTCCATGGAATTGCTTCACCGCATAGGGGGAATCATGTCTTCATTCCGGATCACGCCCGGAATGACAAACAAGTCTTATTGCCCCTTTATCATCGCGTCGACGTCCGCCTGGACATCTCCAATCGGTTTGATGTCGAATTTTTCCACCAACACCCGTGCGACATTGGGCGTCAGAAATCCGGGCAACGTCGGCCCGAGACGAATGCCTTTGACACCCAGGGAGAGCAGCGCCAGAAGCACAGCCACGGCTTTTTGTTCGTACCAAGCGATGTCAAAGGAAATCGGCAGTTCATTGATGTCTTTGAGGCCAAAGACGTCCTTGAGCCTAAGCGCGATCACCGCCAGCGAATAAGAGTCGTTGCACTGCCCTGCGTCGAGTACTCGGGGAATCCCGCCGATATCGCCCAGAGGCAATTTGTTGTAACGATACTTGGCGCATCCCGCCGTTAAGATCACGGTGTCCTTGGGCAGAGCCTGAGCCACGTCCGTAAAATAGCTTCGCGTTTTGTGCCGCCCGTCGCAGCCGGCCATGACGACAAAGCGTTTGATCGCGCCGGACTTGACGGCCTCCACCACCTTGTCCGCCAACGCCAAAACCTGGTTGTGGGCAAAGCCACCGACAATGTGGCCGGTTTCAAGCTCCTTGGGCGGCAGGCAGGTTTTGGCCAAAGCGATCACGGCCGAAAAATCTTTCGCGCCGCCCGCGGGTCTGTCCGCGATATGCTTGGCGCCCGGATAGCTGACGTTTCCGGTGGTGAAAAGCCGATTCAAGTAGGTGTTTTCCTTCTTCACCGGAACCAGGCAGTTGGTCGTCAGGATGATCGGACCATTGAACGTTTCGAAATCCTCGTTTTGATGCCACCACGACGAGCCGTAATTTCCCGCGAAATGACCGTATTTTTTGAAAGCCGGATAATAATGGGCCGGCAGCATTTCACTGTGCGTGTAGACATCCACCCCTGACGCTTGGGTTTGCTTGAGCAAATCTTCCAAATCCCTGAGGTCATGCCCGGAAATCAAGATGCCTGGATTTTTCCGCACGCCGATAGCCACTTGCGTGATTTCCGGATGGCCGTAAGCTTCGGTGTTGGCCCGATCCAAAAGCGCCATGGCGCTAACCGCCGTCTCCCCCGCTTTCATCACGAGGGCGACGAGGTCTTCCGGCGAAAGATCCCGCGTCGCGGCCGCAAGCGCTTGAAAAACGAAACGGTAAATATCATCACTTTCATGTCCCAGAACCGCCGCATGGTCGGTATACGCGCAGATACCCTTGACCCCGAAAACCAAAAGCGATCTGAGCGACCGAATGTCATCGTTTGACGAGACATTGATCCGCACCTCGTCCGCGGCGGCCTTGGACAGAATATCGTCCTTGCTCTTGGGCGTCCAAACGGCGCAGTCGGGTAAATTTCCGGAAACACGTGGGGAGACTCTGGCTTTGACGTTCTCCCGCACCTTCAGCGCCTCCTCGATTTTTTTGATGATGGCCCCGTCGTCCCACGCAACGTTCGTAATCGTGACAAAAAGCGATTCACAGACGAAACGCCCGACGGTCTTGTCCACGGGATCGAGTTTCTCGGCGTAGATCGAAATGCCCTTGCAAACATACACCAGCAAATCCTGAAGATCGGCCGTCATTTCGGGTTTGCCGCAAAACCCCTTGATCGTGCAGCCCTGATTTTTGATCGTCTCTTGACATTGGTAACAAAACATAAGCTCCCTCCTTGTCGATTGATTGGATCTTTTGACTCAAGGGTATTCCAAAGACCTTTCCGTTGCCTTGACTTATGTCAAGAAAAAATCATTTTCCTCGGATTAGGCTTAAAGTCCCGACGAGACGAAAAACCGTCCCCCCGACCCGCAGAATCACGCCCAACGCAGATCGTTAAAACCAGAAATCCGTCATTGATATGGGATGGGACTAATGAAGGGAAACCGTTTCATCCGGTCAATCGCGGCCGCTTGAGGACTCTCTCCCGGCAGCCTAAAACAGCTTGCCCTCCCCAGACGCGCCACCTCGACCCAGCCTATCCCCCCGAAGGAATCAACCGGTGAAGGTGTTGATTCGAATCAAACCCCGATCCAACGTTTGACAATCTCCTTCAGCGAGGGAATGCCGGCGTAGTTTTCTTGAGGCACGCGCGGAGACATGGATTGTCCAAAATGGCGCGTCAAGGATAAACCGTCGCCCCTGTGCGGTTGGCCGTCATCCGCTCCAGGTCTCTCGACGCCCCCAAAGTCACACAAGCCAAGACACACCCTTCTATGGAAAGAAAGTCGGAAACCACGCCGACAGAACATTTCAGCTGATTTTTTCAGCTCCCTATTTCGACGGCTTGAGGCGGGGATCCATCCCCGTGAAGCCACAATCCGGCTGATAGCAGGTGACGTTGGAAAATTCGCATGTTTGTTTGCACACCGGACATACTTGCGGGGGCACGTCTTGAACGATGGTGTTGCCGCAATGACTGCACTTCCATGTATTTTCGGAAACCCTTGACTGATCGTCCGCCATAACGTCCTCCTCTCAGAAAATGGCCCAAACGGCAGATGTGTCACTGTACCACAAGACATGGTTCCCCGCGACTTTTTTATCCGGCAAATCGCCTTGTAATTCCCTGTGAATTTCGGTAAACGACAACACTGAAACACCTGACGAAACGAGATGGTCCCGGCTTTCACTCCTCAATCGCAAAGAAGGTGAATGTCCGAACGTTTCAAATATCTTCAGGAGACACCAACATGGCTAAAAAAAAATTATGTAACGATTTCGATAACCTGACGCTTTTGGGATCCGGGAAAGCGGCAAAGCCGATCCGGAAGCTCGAGACGTTTCCCAATCGAACCAAGCGCGACTACACCGTCACGTTGACCACAGAGGAATTCACCTGCCTGTGCCCCATGACCGGTCAGCCGGATTTCGCCAAAATCACGATCCAGTACGTTCCAGACCAAAAGATCGTCGAATCCAAGTCGCTGAAGCTCTACTTCTGGTCTTTTCGCAACGAAGGGGTTTTCCATGAGCATGTCACCAATATCATTCTCGACGACTTGGTGGCGACGCTCTCACCCCGTTGGTGTAAGGTGACGGCGTGTTTTGCCGTGCGTGGAGGCATCGCCATCACCGTGGATGCCGAATATAGAAAATCGTCCGCCTCTTAAAAAAAGCCATGCTTGCCCCCAAGGGGGAGAAACCTTCAACAACACGGCCCGCGATCTGACGCGTTTCAGTACTCCTGAATCATATCGAGAGCTTATACTGAGCGACCACATTTTTCACAATTCCTTTGACACCTCCGACCGTTGTACGTATACTCCCGCGACAAAATCGCTCTTTCTGAATGGACAATAATGTTAAAAAATTCATCAAAAATGAATCAACGAGGGAATTTATGCCAAAACGCACGGACATTAAAAAAGTTTTGATTATCGGATCGGGACCCATCGTCATCGGTCAGGCCTGTGAATTCGATTATTCCGGAACGCAGGCTTGCAAGGCGCTTCGTAAGCTCGGCTATGAAATCGTGTTGGTGAACTCCAATCCCGCCACGATTATGACCGACCCCGGCATGGCCGACGTGACCTATATCGAGCCACTCAACGCCCAAACGCTCACCGAAATCATCGAAAATGAAAAACCAGATGCCATCTTGCCCAATTTGGGGGGGCAAACGGGCCTGAATCTCACATCGGAACTTTACCGCCAGGGCGTTTTGGACAAGCATGGCGTGAAAGTCATCGGCGTGCAGGTGGACGCCATTGAGCGTGGCGAGGACCGTATCGCGTTCAAAGAAACGATGAACAAGCTGGGAATCGAAATGCCCCATAGCAAACCAGCCACGTCCGTGGAAGAAGCGGAAAAAATCGCCGCCGAGATGGGTTATCCGGTGGTCATCCGACCCGCCTATACGATGGGGGGCACAGGCGGCGGCATCGTCTACAACCTCGAAGAGCTGCGCGTCATCGCCAGCCGTGGGATTTCGGCCAGCCTCATCGGCCAAATTCTGATTGAAGAGTCCGTCATCGGTTGGGAAGAACTCGAGCTCGAGGTGGTCCGCGACGCAAAAAACCAGATGATCACCGTGTGCTTTATTGAAAATGTCGACGCGATGGGCGTCCATACCGGAGATTCCTATTGTACGGCGCCGATGCTGACGATTTCACCTGAGCTGCAGAAACGCCTGCAGGACTATTCCTACAAAATCGTCGAAGCGATTCAAGTCATCGGCGGAACCAACGTCCAATTCGCCCACGACCCCAAGACCGGCCGCGTGGTGGTCATCGAAATCAACCCCCGCACATCGAGGTCTTCGGCGCTTGCGTCCAAAGCCACCGGATTTCCCATCGCGCTGATCTCGTCAATGCTCGCCGCCGGGATCACGCTGGACGAAATTCCCTACTGGCGGGACGGGTCGCTTGAAAAATACACGCCCTCCGGCGATTACGTCGTTGTGAAATTCGCGCGCTGGGATTTTGAAAAATTTCCCGGCGCCCAAGACAAGCTCGGCACGCAGATGCGCGCCGTGGGCGAAGTCATGAGCATCGGCAAAACCTATAAAGAAGCGTTTCAGAAAGCCATCCGATCCCTCGAGAAAAAACGTTACGGCCTGGGGTTTGTCAAGGATTTCCATTCCAAATCGCTCGATGAACTGATGGAGCTTCTCAACGAACCCTCGAGTGAAAGGCAGTTTCTGATGTACGAGGCGCTGCGCAAAGGCGCGTCCATCGACGCCTTGCAGGCCAAAACCCACATCAAAGCGTGGTTCATCGGCCAAATGAAAGAGCTGGTGGAACTCGAGGAAAAAATTCTCGCCTTCAAGGGCAAGCCGCTGCCGGATGAGCTTTTGATAGCCGCCAAGAAAGACGGTTTTTCGGACCGTTACCTGGCCCAGATCCTGGACATCAAAGAAGAGGTCATCCGCAAGCAGCGTCTGGCCGCGGGGCTCTCCGAGGCCTGGGACAGTGTGCCGGTGAGCGGCGTCGAAAACGCGGCCTACTACTATTCCACCTACAATGCCCCGGATAAAGTCTCCGTTA